>JAJAZJ010000359.1 GCA_026785795.1 Pseudoxanthomonas sp. | reverse complement strand
CCGGGGGGGGGGGGGGGGGGGGCCCCCAGGCCCCCCCCCGCGCCTTGCTGCCGGGCATACTGATTGCCGCGGGCGTGAATTGACATGTCGCTGAAGATCAACGAACTCTGCGTCAACTGTGATGTGTGCGAGCCTGCCTGTCCCAACCAGGCGATCAGCATGGGCGAAAGCATCTACGTGATCGATCCGGCGCGCTGCACCGAGTGCGTGGGCCACCACGACGAGCCGCAGTGCGTGGTGGTGTGCCCGGTGGAGTGCATCGACCCGGATCCGGACTTCCCGGAAACCGAGCAGCAGCTGCTGGCCAAGCTTTTGCGCCTTCAGCAGGCCGCCTAGTTCCCGTTCAAAAAGTTGGGTGCTGACTTGCTCCACGCGTTTGGCGTGGGGCGGGCGCGCGCGTTGCGAATGCACCCGGGATCGCGGCGTGTGGCACAGTGCAGCATGAGCCACACAGGAGTTACCGTGAAAACGCGTTCTTTGCTTCCCGTCGTCCTCGCCTTGCTGTTTGGCAGCCATGCGCTCGCTGCCCAGCCTGCTGCCGGGGTTGTGGCCGCGCATCCTCCCGGGGCGGCCATCGCCAGCGCCCACGCATTGGCCACCGAGGCCGGGTTCGAGGTCCTGCGCCAGGGCGGAAATGCATTCGATGCGGCGGTGGCAGTTTCGGCTGCCCTGTCGGTGGTGGAGCCGATCAGCTCCGGCATTGGCGGCGGTGGCTTTTTCCTGCTCCACGACGCACGCAGCGGCAAGCGGGTCTTCGTTGATGCGCGCGAGGTGGCCCCGGCCGCGGCCACGGCGGCCGTGTTTCTGGACGCCGATGGCGAACTGGACCGTGATCGTGCGCAGAACGGCCCGTGGTCAGCCGGCATCCCCGGCCTGCCGGCCGGGCTGGTGCATGTTTCCCGGAACTACGGCAGGTTGCCGCTGTCGGTCACCCTGGCGCCGGCGATCCGCCTGGCGCGGGAAGGGTTCCCGGTCTACGAGCGGCTGGAGCGCGGCTACGGCACCCGCAGGGAAGTGATGGAGCGCTATCCCGGCACGCGTGCGGTATTCCTGGTCGACGGCAAACCGCCCAAGGTCGGCGACATCCTCAGGCAAACCGACCTCGCCCGCACCCTGGAACTACTTGCACGCGACGGTTTCGATGGCTTCTACCGGGGCGAAGTGGCCCGCAAGCTGTTGAAGGGAGTGAAGGACGAAGGTGGGCAATGGACCGCGCGCGAGCTGGCCGGCTACCGGGTGGTGGAGCGCGAACCCCTGAGCTTCGACTACCGTGGCCTGCGCATCACCACCGCACCGCCGCCGTCATCCGGTGGCGTGGCCATGGAGCAGATCTTCAACATCATCGGCGCCTGGGACCTGGCCCGCCTGGACGACGCGCAGCGCACCCACCTGCTGGTGGAAGCGATGCGCCGCGCCTATCGCGACCGCACCATGTACCTGGGCGATCCGGATTTCGTGACCATCCCGCTGGCACGGCTGACCAGCCGCGACTACGCCGCCGGCCTGCGTGCAGGCATCCACCCGCAGCGGGCCACGCCCAGCGACCTGCTGCCGGCCCTGCCGGCGCCGCTGGAAGACGAGGAAACCACGCACTTTTCCATCATCGACGCCGAAGGCAACGTGGCGTCCACCACCCAGACCGTCAATCTGCTGTACGGCTCGGGACTGGTGGTGCCGGGCACCGGCGTGCTGCTGAACAACGAGATGGATGATTTCGCGCTCAGGCCCGCCACCCCCAATGCATTCGGAGTGATGGGCTACGCGGCCAACGCGCCGGCAGCGGGCAAACGCATGCTCAGCTCGATGACCCCCACCTTGGTGGAAAGCAGCGACAAGGTGATCGCAATCGGTGCGCCCGGCGGCAGCCGCATCATCACCCAGGTGCTGCTGGGCATCCTGTCCTATGCCGAAGGCCTGGATGCGCAGGCCGTGGCGGCGCGCCCGCGCATCCACCATCAATGGATGCCCGACGTGATCTCGGCCGAGGCGGACGCGTTGGATGCGGCCACGATGACCGCGCTGCAGAAGATGGGCCATACCGTCAACACCGCCGAACGGCCCTGGGGCAACCTGCAGACCGTAATGTGGGACCGCAAGGCCAACGCCCTGTCCGGCGGCAGCGACCCGCGCAATCCGGTGGGCGAGGCCAGGGTGGAGCTGCCGCCCGCCGCGGCACAGCCCTAGGTACAATCACCGCATGAAACTCTGGTCGCTGCTGGGCAATTCACAGAAGCTGGACGGTGGCGCGATGTTCGGCAATGCGCCGCGCGCCGTATGGGAAAAGTGGTCGCCGCCGGATGCCGACAACCGCATCGACCTGGCCTGTCGGGCCCTGCTGGCCAGTCCGTTGAACGGCAAGACGGTGCTGTTCGAAACCGGCATCGGCGCGTTCTTCGAGCCCAAACTGCGCGAGCGCTATGGCGTGCAGGAATCTGAGCACGTGCTGCTGGACTCACTGCGCCAGGCCGGCTTCGGCCACGAAGAAATCGATGTGGTGGTGCTGAGCCATCTGCATTTCGATCATGCCGGCGGCCTGCTGGCACCCTGGGCCGAAGGCGCTGCTCCGGCGCTGCTGTTTCCCACCGCCACCTTCGTGGTCAGCGCGGGCCCCTGGGCCCGGGCGCGCGATCCGCATCCGCGCGACCGGGCCAGTTTCGTGCCCGAGCTGCCGGGCCTGCTCGAGGCCAGCGGACGGCTGGAGATTGTCGACGGTGAGTATTCGCAGGCACTGGGAGACAGCGTGCATTTCAGCTACAGCGACGGGCATACGCCGGGGCTGATGCTGGCGGAAATCGTCGGCCCGGAGGTGGTCGATGGCAAGCGCCACGGCGGCGTGGTGTTCTGCGCCGACCTGATTCCGGGGCGTTCGTGGGTACACCTGCCCATCACCATGGGCTATGACCGCAACGCGGAGCTGTTGATCGACGAAAAGCGCGTCTTCCTGGAAGACAAGCTGGCGCGCAATGTGCACCTGTTCTTCACCCACGACACCCAGTGCGCGCTGGCGCAGGTAGTCCGTGATGAAAAGGGCAGGTTCGGCACCACCCACGAAGTGCGCGAGCTGCACGCCAGGCCGCTGGCGGCCTGATCCAGACAACTCGTCCGGGCAAGAAGGTTTGCCGGGCTAGCCGAGGCGGGTGCCGAAGATGCGGTCGCCCGCGTCGCCCAGACCCGGCAGAATGTAGCCGCGATCATTCAGGCGCTGGTCGATGGCGGCCGTGTAGACCTCAACGTCGGGATGCGCTTTCTCCAGCGCCGCCAGCCCCTCCGGCGCGGCCACCAGGAAAATCCCCTTGATCCGCCGGCAGCCGGCGCGCTTGAGCATGTCGATGGTGGCGATGAGAGTGCCGCCGGTGGCCAGCATGGGGTCCAGGATCAGCGCCTCGCGCTCCTCAAGGCGCCCGGTGAGTCGCTCGAAGTAGGTGACCGGCTGCAGGGTTTCCTCGTCGCGCTGCAGGCCCACCACGCTTACGCGGGCGGTGGGGATCAGCGCCAGCACGCCAGGCAGCATGCCGAGCCCGGCGCGCAGGATCGGCACCACGGTAATCTTGGCCCCTGCGAGCTTCTGCACGGGCACATCGCCGGCCCAACCTGCCATGGTCGCGGTGGTCAGCTCGAGCTCGGCGGTGGCCTCGTAGGCCAGCAGCGTGCCGAGTTCAGTCACCAGTTCCCGAAAGTCCTTGGTGTTGAGGCGGGCGTTACGCAGCAGCCCGATCTTGTGCTGGACCAGCGGATGGCGGACTTCGACGATTTTCATGGCGGATAACCTGCGAAGGGTCGATGGCAAGCGTGCCACGTTACCCCAACCTGCACGCGCAAGAGCGCCGCAAGGGCGCGATGCCCTTGGATCAGTGCACCCGGCATCCGCAGAACCGCCCCCTGTGCGCGATGCTTTTGGAGCAGGCGTCATCCATCCCGCCCTGGGGTGCGACCCCTATGCCGCTGCCGCCTGGCGCGCCCTCGGGCCTTCGCGCAGGGCACGACCAACGAGCCCGACCAGAAGGTCCAGTTCGTCCGAGGTCATGCCGAAGTGCGGGGTGAAGCGCAGCGAATTGGCGCCACCGTGGATCACGTTGAGGCCGCGTTCGCGCAGCCATTCCTCGGTGGAGCCGGCGCCAAAGCACTTGAACTCCGGCGCCAGTTCGCACGAGAACAGCAGTCCGGTGCCCTGTACCTTGGTGATCAGGCCGCCCAGATCCTGTTTCAGCGCATTCAGTTTCTCCAGCGCCTCGGCCCCGCGCTGCTGGATGTTGCTGCGGATTTCCGGGGTCAGCATCTCCAGCACCGCGCAGCCGATGTCCAGCGCGCGCGGATTGGTGGTCATGGTGTTGCCGTAGATGCCTTTGCGATACAGGCCGGCCGCCCGTTCGTTCACCGCCAGCACCGACAGCGGGTACTGGGCGGCGTTGAGCGCCTTGGAATAGGTTTCCATGTCCGGCGCGTCCATGCCTTCGAAGCCGGGATAATCGACGATCGACAGCACGCCGTGGGCGCGCAGGCCCGCCTGGATGGAGTCGACCAGCAGCAGGGTGCCGTGGGCGAGGGTAAGTTCGCGCGCGGCGGCGTAGAAAGCCGGCGGCACGGCGCGGCCGGGGTCGCCTTCGCCCATCACCGGCTCCAGAAACATGGCTTCGATGTGCCAGCCGTTGCTTTCGGCGTCGGCGAAGACCTGGCGCAGCTGGTCGATGTCGTAGGGCTCGATGGTCAGCAGCTGGTCGGCGTGGTGGCGGTAGCTGCCCAGGTGTTGCTGGTAGGCCTTGCGCGAGGAGTCCGAGTACAGCGCCGGCAGCTCGGTGCGTCCGTGGAAACTGCCCTTGACCGCGATGCGCTTGACCTTGCGGCCGGCGTGCGCCCCGCCTT
>JAJAZJ010000358.1 GCA_026785795.1 Pseudoxanthomonas sp. | reverse complement strand
TTTATGCCAAAAACCAATCACACCAGCTCCCCCCCCCCGGCGGGCCGGGCGGGTTTTTGCTCCGGGGGCCCCGGCCGGGGGGCCCCCGCGTCCGGCAGTACAGATGCCGACCTATCCTGACGCCCAGGCGCTGGAGTCGGTACTGGACGAACTGCGGCAACTGCCGCCGCTGGTGACGTCATGGGAAATCGTTGCGTTGAAGATGCAGCTGGCCGAGGCGCAGGAGGGCAAGCGTTTCCTGCTGCAGGGCGGGGATTGTGCAGAGAGCTTCAGCGACTGCGAATCCGGGCTGATTTCCAATCGGCTCAAGGTGCTGCTGCAGATGAGCCTGGTGCTGGTGCACGGTCTGCGCTTGCCGGTGGTGCGGGTGGGGCGGTTTGCCGGCCAGTACGCCAAGCCGCGATCCACCGATACTGAAACCCGTGACGGCGTTACCCTGCCCAGCTACCGGGGTGACCTGGTCAACCAACCGGCATTCACCGTCCAGGCGCGCACGCCGGATCCGCGGCGGATGATCAAGGCACATGCGCGCTCGGCCATGACCATGAATTTCGTGCGCGCCCTGATTGATGGCGGCTTCGCCGACCTGCATCATCCCGAATACTGGAACCTCAGCTGGGTCGGCTATTCCGCCAACGCCATCGAGTACCAGCAGATGGTCACCTCGATAGGGGATGCGGTGCGCTTCATGGAAGCCCTTGCGGGCTCCGAGGTACACAACCTCAACCGCATCGATTTCTATACTTCGCACGAAGCGCTGCTGCTGCCTTACGAGGAAGCCCTGACCCGCAAGGTGCCCAGACAACACGGCTGGTTCAACCTCAGCACCCACTACCCGTGGATCGGGATGCGCACGGCAGCGCTGGATGGCGCCCACGTGGAGTACCTGCGTGGCGTGCGCAATCCAATCGCCGTCAAGATTGGCCCGTCGGTCAATCCAGACCAGCTGCTGCGCCTGATTGATGTGCTGAACCCGGAGGACGAGCCTGGCCGCCTGACCTTCATCCATCGCATGGGCGCTGCGCAGATCGCCGGCAAGTTGCCGACGCTGCTGGATGCCGTGCGGCGCGACGGCCGGCGCGTGCTGTGGGTCTGCGACCCGATGCACGGGAATACGGAAAGCACCGCCAATGGCTACAAGACGCGGCGTTTTGACAACATCCGCAGTGAAGTCGAGCAGTCGTTCGACCTGCACGCCGCGGCAGGTACGCGGCTGGGTGGCGTGCACCTGGAGCTGACCGGCGAAGACGTGACCGAGTGCACTGGTGGCGCGCGCGAGCTCACCGATATCGACCTGGAGCGCGCCTACCGTTCCACCGTGGATCCGCGCCTGAACTACGAGCAGTCCCTGGAAATCACCATGTCCATCGTGCGCAAGCAGAACCAGGCGGTCGCTCTGAAACCTGATTGAGCCTGGATATGGTCGGATTGAACTTCGCCCCTGGCGGCATGCATCTTTTGAAGCTTGCGATTCAGCATCCTGTTGCGTGGATAGCGGCGATGCTCCACGAAGCGTTTGGCCAGAATACGCTGCTGCCAAGCGCTGGTTTCAGGATTTGCGCAGCGATTCAGGACCGGAATCAGCCAGGCGCCATGCAATCTGCTCACCTGCCCTGAAAGGCACGATTGCTTCGCGCCCGAGCCCGATCTGCTCTGGCAGCGTACACGCAAGCTTTTCGAGCACGATGGTGTCTGAATTACGCGGAAGTCCGTAGAAGTCGGCGCCGTGGAAGCTGGCAAAGCCTTCCAACTGGTCGAGTGCTGCGCGCTCTTCAAACGCTTCGGCATAAAGCTCGATCGCGGCGTGCGCGGTGTAGAGCCCCGCACAGCCGCACGCCGATTCCTTGGCGTAGCGCGGATGCGGCGCGCTGTCAGTGCCCAGGAAAAACTTCGGGTTGCCGCTGGTCGCTGCCGACAACAGTTCCTGGCGGTGTGTTTCGCGCTTGAGCACCGGCAGGCAGTAATGGTGCGGGCGCAACCCGCCGGCAAACATCGCATTGCGGTTTAGCAGCAGGTGGTGCGCGGTGATGGTCGCTGCGATGTTGTCGGCGGCCGCGCCGACGAATTGCGCGCCGGCCGTCGTGGAGATGTGTTCAAGCACCATGCGCAGGCCGGGGAACGTGCGCACCAGCGATGTCAGATAACGATCGATGAACACCGCCTCGCGGTCGAACACATCAACCTCGGCGTGAGTGACTTCGCCATGAAGCAGCAAGGGCACGTCATGCTCTTCCATCGCCGCGAGCACCGGGTAGATGTGCTTCAGGTCAGTGACCCCGCTTTGCGAATTGGTGGTTGCGCCGGCCGGATAATACTTGAGCGCGTGCACGAAGCCGCTGGCCTTGACCCGCGCGATCTCCGCCGGCGGGGTGACATCGGTGAGATACAGCGTCATCAGCGGCTCGAAGCGTGCGCCTGGCGGCAGCGCGGCCAGAATCCGCTCGCGATACGCGCGCGCGTGCTCGACGGTAGTCACCGGTGGCTCAAGGTTGGGCATGACGATGGCGCGGGCGAAGCGCTGCGCCGTGTCGGGGAGCACCGAGGCCAGCACGTCACCATCACGCAGGTGCAGGTGCCAGTCGTCGGGACGAGTCATCACCAGGCGTGTGCCCGTGGGTGCTGACCGATCGCTGGTTTTGTTCTGTGTCACGGCTCGACTCCGGGCAGCGGCTGCGGCTGGACTTGTGCGGGTTCGCCATTATCACCCAGGCCGGCGGCGCGGCGAAGGCGGTCACGCAATGCGTGTCCGAGCCCGACGTCGGGCGGCATGACGGCCACCAACACCTCCAAGCCCAGGTGATCGGCCTGGCGCAGGCAGTGATACAGCTCGTGCGCCTGTTTCTGGACGCTCTCCGGGAGGGGTAACAAGGTCACGTTGTCAGGAAGCGTGGTTGGCCAGTGCGACGCCAGCAGGCCTACGCGCTGGCCTCGCTTGTGCCACTCCCCGATCCGAAGCTCAACCTCCTCCGGCGCTGCGAGGACCACGCGGGCGCGCGGCGCATAGTGCGACGGTTTGTTTCCGGGGCTGCGCACGAACCTATTGGATTCCGTCGCTAAAGGTTCGCCCAGGACGCGGCGCACCGCCGACTCGGTGACATTGCCCGGGCGCAGGATCCGTGCCTTGGTCGACGACAAGTCAACGATCGTGGATTCGATACCAATCGGGCAGCGTCCGCCGTCCAGCACCAAATCGACGCGATTTCCCAATTCTTCGTGCACATCCTGCGCCGAGGTCGGGCTTACGCATCCATACCGATTGGCCGAGGGCGCCGCGATACCATCGCCGAATGCGGCCAGCAGCGCCAAGGCCACCGGATGGTCGGGCACGCGCAGGGCCACCGTGTCGAGGCCGCCGGTCACCGCATCCAGCACGTCGGGTAGACGCGGCAGGACCAAGGTAAGTGGCCCCGGCCAGAAGGCTTCCGCCAATCGCCACGCGGCATCGGGAATGTCCCGCGCCCACGCAGTGAGTTGTCCGGCGTGGGCCAGATGGACGATAAGGGGGTGATCGGCGGGCCGGCCCTTGGCAGCAAAGATGCGGGCAACGGCCGCCGGATTGCGCGCATCGGCGCCCAGGCCATAGACCGTTTCGGTGGGAAAGGCGACCAGCCCGCCCGCGCGCAGCACGGCGGCGGCTTGATCCACGTTCGCCGAAGATGCGGACAACTCGTTCATTGACAGTATTCCTTTCCGCGAGCCATGCAGCGGGGAGTCCTGTTGCCAACTACTTTTCGCATCGCGCCTGTTTCGCCTCGCATGGTCAGGGATTGCAGTAGTCGCAGCGGACCGGATCAGCAGCGCGTTTGTCTGCGCGTTCGCGGGTCACGCGATGCGGGCACTTCACGCAGCCCAGCACATCGGCTCGCCATTCCTGCGTGGGTGCGCCGCAGTCAGAGCAGGGCAGACCCGGGACGCGCTCCACGATCCAGAAGCCGGGCGCACCGCACTGCGGACAGGGGCTGCGCAGTTTCGCGGCCAGATCCTCTGCCGCAAGGCGGATGGTCTGCTGTCGCGTGGGGTTGGCATGGGCGCGCACATCGGTCTCGATGAAAACCCGACCACTGGACGATTGCTCAAGCGCCCAGGTAAACGTGTCCTCAAAGTCGGCCCACGAGGAGATTCCTTTGCGGATGCGGGGGTCGTCCTCCCGCTCTGGACGCAGCACCAGCTGGTGCCCGGGGAATCCCCATTGCCGGGCAAAGGCCGACGCCTGGGCCCAGTCCTGCACCAGCAGATGGGCGAAGTTGGCCTTGCCTTGCGCCTTGCCAACGACTTCAATCCCGCGGGCGTCGTCAATCCAGACCAGAAACTCCACGTTCCACGGAAACAGGCCGGTCATGGGGTCCGGCCCGAACGAACCTTCGCTGGCCAACCCCAGCGGCGACCCGGCCAGTTCCATGCCGAGGCGCGCTTTCCTGCGCGCCGCCTCTATCTGCGTGCCGCTGCGCGGGATGTCGCGCGTGAACGTGCCGAGCAGATCCGTGTCGTAGCCGCTTACTCGCTCAACCTCGCAGCCGAGCGCCGCACCCAACACTGCCGCGATCACGTGCTCCTTTCCGTGCTGGGTGAGCAGGGCGACAGACTGTCCACGGTAGGCATCAGCGGCTGGCGCAGAGTCCCCTGGCACTGGTGTGCGGACGTCGGGTTGGTTGTCCATGGCGCTCATTTTGGCACGCTGCGCGTGGCTGCGCAGGTCAGGGCAGGGACCGGATGGCCCCTGCACGTGCGGCCTGCGGCAGGGGGTTCATTCGCCCTGTGCCTGCGAATACCCGCGCTCGCCATCGAAGGTGTAAAGGTTTTCGGTCTTGACCGCATCCAGCCCGGCGTCGGCCAGGCGAGTCAACAGCGCAGCGATCGCATACGGCGTGACCACCGCCTCGCCAGCGGCGGGGAACCGGCAACGCCAGTGGTCGGTGCACAGCGTCTGCGGCAGGCCATGCGGATAGACCTTGACCCCGCGGTTGGTGATCATTGCCAGTCGGAACTCCGGGCCGGCAACGGGTTCAAGCTGAGCGCCAAGCACTTCGGGAGCGCGGGCTTCGCCGTTCCAGTTCAGGAACACATCGACGCCGACCAGCACCTTGGTCGCAGGCGTGCGCGCCACGACCGCGCTGTCTGGATGCACCAGTGTGTCTGGCTCGCGTTCCGGGTAATCCACGACAGGCAGTTGCTGCGGCAGCAGTCCAAGCCGCTCGATCACCGCTGCGGCGAACTCCCGCGTACCCACGCTGGCCCGACTGCGGCCTTCGCCATGAATATCCGCGGTATGGAACCCATCTTCCAGGGTACGCAACCAGGCGTTGTGGATCGCGCTGGCGGGTGCGCTGCGACCCATGTGCACCAGCATCATCACCGCTGAAAGCAGCAGCCCCGAAGGATTGGCAATATTCTGCCCGGCGATATCAGGCGCCGAGCCGTGCACCGCTTCAAACATCGCGCAGTCCCGTCCGATGTTCGAGGAAGGTGCCAGGCCGATCGAACCCGCTATCTCAGCCGCCACGTCGGACAGGATATCGCCGTACAGATTTGCCGTGACCACAACTTCAAACCGTTCCGGCTGCACGGCCATCTTGGCGGTGCCAATATCGATGATCATGTGTTCGTTGACGATGTCCGGGTAGTCCAAGGCGATTTCGTCAAACACTTTATGGAACAGCCCGTCCGTGAGCTTCATTATGTTGTCCTTGGTCATGCACGTGACTTTGCTCCGGTTGTGCGCACGTGCATATTCGAACGCATAGCGCACGATGCGCTCACAGCCTGGGCGGGTGATCAGCTTCAGGCACTGGTAGACCTCGTCGCTCTGGCGGTGCTCGATGCCGGCGTAAGTGTCTTCTTCATTCTCGCGAACGATCACCAGGTCCATTGCGGGATGGCGGGTGGCGACAAAGGACGGGTAGGCCACGCAGGGCCGCAGGTTTGCGTACAGGCCAAGCGTCTTGCGCAGGCTTACATTGACGCTCTTGTAGCCGCCGCCTTGCGGCGTGGTGATGGGTCCCTTCAGCATCACCCCATGCTCGATAATGGCTTCCATCACCTCCGGACCGAATCCTGACATCGCCCCGGCGTTGTACGCCTGCAGGCCGACGCTGACGGGATGAAACACGAGCGCCGGATCGGCCGCCCTTAAAACGGCAAGGACCGCATCGGTGATTTCGGGGCCAATGCCGTCCCCGGGGGCGACCACGACCGTGCGTGCGGGCAGGTCTGATGAAATAGGCGTTGAAGCAGCAGTCTGTGCGAACATGTATGATTTCCAATACGCGAAATGTGTGTCGCGTATTATAAATCACGAATATAAACGCAGGTCAAGCGGAGTGAAGGATGAGTACGCCATCGGCTGCAGGTAGCTGGACCTTTCTGAGCAACCACACCCACGTGCTGGTATGTCTGGCTGCCGACGGCGCGCAGACGCTGCGTGAAGTGGCCTTGAAGGTGGGGGTGACCGAACGCGCGGTCCAGCGCATCGTTGCCGAGCTTGAGCAGGCGGGCGTCCTGGAGCGCCAGCGGGACGGGCGCCGCAATGTTTACCGGATTGATGCCGATGCTCGGCTGCGACATTCCCTGGAAGCGCACTGCCGTATCGGCGAGCTGCTGCGGCTGGTGACACCACAGCCCGGCAGCGGCAGTAACGTTGCCGGGCCTTGATGAGGAAATGCCCTGCCCAAGCCCTCCTGGTGCCAGCGTAATGAGCGATGCGCCGGTAGGGGCAAACCCGGACGTCTGCCGCGCTAGGTCAGCTCATGGTGTCGGTTTGGAGCCCGCAGGCTGCGCCCCGGCCTTCAGCGTCGGCAGATATTGGGGCGGCATGCGTGCGCGGGTCAGACGCTCGTAGGCGTAGCCCAGCTCGATCAGGCGCGGCTCGCTCCACGCGGTGCCGATCAGGACCATGCCCAGCGGCAGCCCATTGCTGTTGCCCATCGGGATGGTGAGGCTGGGATATCCGGCCACGGCAGCTGCGCCGTAACCTGCGCCGGGAAATTGATCGCCCAGCAGTGGCGTGGTCACCCAGGCTGGTCCGGTGGTCGGGGCGATCAGCGCATCAAGCCGATGCGCCTTCAGGGCAGCGTCAATGCCCTCGGGGCCCGCCTTGCGCCTGGCCCGTGAACGCGCGGAGATGTAGTTTGCGTCGCCCAGCCCGGTGCTGGCATTGGCCTGTTCCAGCAGTTCCTGGCCAAAGTACGGCATCTCCGTGTCGCGGTGATCACGGTTGTAGCGGATCAGCTCGGCAAGGGTCCTGATCGGCGCGCCCTCTTGAGCCAGATAGCGCTCGAGTCCTGCCTTGAATTCGTGCAGCAACACGGTGAATTCGTCATCAGACCATTGGCCATCGGCGGGTATCTCGGTCTCGATGACGGTGGCTCCGGCTTCGCGCAGGGTTTGCACCGCGGTATCCATGGCCGCAGCGGCGGCTGGATCAATGGCCAGCTTGCTGCGCAGCAAGCCAAGACGCGCACCCCGCAGTGATTCGGGATTCAGTCGTGCGAAGTAGTCCGGCGCACTGTTCCAGGCCGCCTGCCCGGTGGCCAGATCGGCGCGGTCACGGCCCGCCATCACCGTCAGCAGCAGGGCGGCATCGGCCACGCTGCGGGTGATCGGTCCAGGACTGTCCTGGCTATAGGAAATAGGGATGACGCCGGTGCGGCTCACCAGCCCCACCGTCGGCTTCAGGCCGACCACGCCATTCACGGCGGCCGGGCACATGATGCTGCCATTGGTTTCGGTACCGATGGCCGCTGCGGCGAGGTTGGCGGATACCGCGACCGCGCTCCCCGAGCTGGACCCGCAGGGGTTGCGGTCCAGCACGTAGGGGTTGCGGGTCTGGCCGCCGCGCCCGCTCCAGCCAGACACCGAGCGGTTGGAGCGGAAGTTGGCCCATTCGCTGAGGTTGGTCTTGCCTAGGATCACCGCGCCCGCATCGCGCAGCCGCTGCACCAGGAAGGCGTCTGCCTTGGGCCGGAAGTCCTTCAGCGCCAGTGAACCGGCGGAATTGGCCATGGGAATGGCACCGATGTTGTCCTTGAGCAGGATCGGGATGCCGTGCAGCGGGCCACGCAACCTGCCGGCGGCCCGCTCGCGGTCGCGCAGCGCCGCCTCCTTCAGCGCGTCCGGATTGATTTC
>JAJAZJ010000357.1 GCA_026785795.1 Pseudoxanthomonas sp. | reverse complement strand
TGTCGTAGCCACCGTCGGCAACGAAGTCCAGGTATTCGCCATTGCTGACCGGGCGGCTGGCCATCGCATGGGCGGGGATCAGCACGCGGTGGCGTGGCGCTTCATTGTCGAATGCGAATGACGACTCCGCCGGCCAGGCTGGCGCACCGATCTCGGTAATGGCCTCGTCGCGTGCAATCCAGCGCAACGGCGACGTGGACGCCCCCTGCTGCCAGACCAGATCCTCCCGGTAGGCCGGATGAACCGGGTTGGACCAGAACGCATGCTTGATGTCGGTCAGCAGCAGCTCTTGGTGCTGCTGCTCGTGGTGCGTGCCCATCAGCAGTACCTGCGCCGCGGCCTCGTCCAGATCGCCTGCCTGGAGCCTGCGGTGGACATGCGCGTCGATTTCGCCGCGATAGTCGAGCACTTCCGCAAGTGTTGGTCGTGACACCAGTCCGCGGTGCGGACGCGCGTGCATGGGGCCGACCGTCTGGTAGTAGCTGTTGAACAGGAAATCCCACTGTGCATCGACCGGCACATAGTCGGGACGCGCGCCCAGCACGAAGCGCTCGAAGAACCAGCTGGTGTGGGCCAGATGCCATTTGCTGGGGCTGGCGTCGCCCATGCTTTGGACCATCGCGTCCTCAGCCGTCAGCGGAGACGCCAGCGCGACGCTGCGCGCGCGCACGGCGGCATAGCGTCGTGCAAGGGCGGGCAGGTCGGAGGAGCGATCCGGAACAGCGGCGACCGGGGCGGGGGAAGCGGTCATGCAGAAAGGATAAGTAGCGACGGTGAAATCGATGTTAAGCCGACCGCTGTCGGCAGCCTAAGATGACGCATGGTCGCCACCGTCCAACCCCATATCGCAGCAGCCGCGCTGGCCCGGGTCGCCGACCGCTTTGTGCTTGATAGCGACGTGCTGGCGCTCGACTGCGCGGCGCAGGGCCCGCGGCTGCGATCGGTGCTGGAGGCCGGGCACGCGGCGCTGGCGGCCGGCGCCACGCCGTGGACGCTGTCCTTTGACGAGTGGGAAGCGCGCATCGAAGGCCTGCGCACGCTGGCCGCGGACACCTTGTTTGAAGGCGACGCGGAAGGCGTGGCGATGGTGCCGTCGGTCGCCTTCGCGGTGGCCACTGCCGCACAACAGCTGCCGCTGGCGCCGGGCGACGCCGTGCTGGTGCTGGACGCCGAGTTTCCCTCCAGCCTGCTGCCCTGGCAGCAGCGCTGCAGGCAGACCGGCGCACGCGTCATTGCCACGCAACGGGGGCACGGACAGGACTGGACGAGCGCGCTGATGCAGGCCTGGGACCAGACCGCGCAGGTGCGCGTGGTCGCCGTGCCGCAGGTGCACTGGCACGACGGCGCGCTGCTGGACCTTGATCGCATCGCGTTGCGCGCGCGCGCCGAAGGCATCGCGCTGGTGCTGGACCTGAGCCAGAGCCTGGGCGTGATGCCCGCCGAATTGGCCCGCTGGCGGCCGGACTTCATCGCCGCGGCCGGGCACAAGTGGCTGTTGGGACCGCAGGGCCTGGCGTGGCTGTGGGTGGCCCCGCGCTGGCGCCACCTGGGCGACGGCCTGGACCAGCATTGGCAGGCGCGCGACGCCGTTGAATGGCGATTTCCTGTCCAGGCGCCCCCGCCGTATCGGCTTGGCGCGCGCCGTTTCGATGCCGGCGGTGTCACCGATCCGATGCGGCTGGCGATGTCGGCTGCGGCCCTGCAGCAGCTGCAGGCGTGGGGCGTAGCGGTCATTGCGCAGCGTCTGCGGCAGCTGACCTCGGCCCTGGACCGCGCACTGGATGCACACAGACTTGATGCGTGGAAAACCCCCGGCCATGCGCCCCACTTCACCGCGCTGCGTGCGCCCGATGCAGGGCAACTGCACGCGGCGACCGACACGCTGCGCTCTGCCAACGTGATCTGCACGCGGCGTGCGGGCCTGTTGCGCATTGCGCCCTACCTGCATGTGGATGAGGCGGATATGGATCGTGTGGCGCGGATCGTGGCCGACGCCGTGCGCGCGTGAAACCGCGCATGTTCTTCAGCGGCGCGCCGCCAGGCGCAGTCCGCGCGGCGTCAACGCGCGCTCGGTAAGTTCGAACAGGCCCTGCACCAGCAGCGCGAGCACCGCCGCCGGCACGGCACCTTCCAGAATCAGGCCGATATCGTCCAGGCGAATACCGGCCAGGATCGGCTGGCCGTAGCCGCCTGCGCCAATCAGCGCGCCCAGGGTCGCGGTGCCCACGTTGATCACCGCCGCGATCTTGATCCCGGCCAGGATCGTGCCCAGTGCCAGCGGCAGTTCGATCCGCCACAGGCGCGTGCGCGGCGGCAGGCCGATCGCAGCGGCAGTCTCGCGCAGCTCCAGCAGAATACCGGTGAGTCCGGCGTGAGTGTTGCGCACGATCGGCAGCAGGCTGTACAGGAACAGCGCGGCGATGGCGGGTTTGGCGCCGATGCCGAACAGGGGGATCATGAACACGAACACCGCCAGCGACGGCAGCGTCTGCAGCACGCCGGTCAACGACAGGATCACCTGGCCGGTGCGCGCATGCCTGGCGGCGAATACGCCCAGCGGCAGCGCGACCAGCAGCGCCAGCCCCAGCGAGACGCCGACCAAGGCCAGGTGCTCCCAGGTGCGCTGCAGGGTGCGTGAGGTACGACTGGCGCTGTCCGGCGCATCCACTCCGAGCCAGGCGGCGGCCACGTCGGCTTCGCTGCGGTTCTCCAGCTTCACCTGCGCATTGAGTGCCTGCATGCCCGCCGCATCGATGCGCCCGGCCACGCCGTTCAGCGCCTGGGCCCACGCGGGCGCGCGCTGCGCCAGGTCGGTGCGGTACAGGTATACCGCTTCGTAGGAAGGAAAATAATCCAGGTCATCTTGCAGCACGCGCAGCCGGTAGTACGGAATTTCCGCGTCCGTGCTGTACACATCGGTGACCTCGATTGCACCACTGGCCAGTCCACGATAGGCCAGGTCGTGGTCAAGCCCGTCCGGCCGCTGCGGCAGTCGATAGGCAGCGCGCAGCCCCGGCCAGCCGTCGGCACGCTGCATGAACTCGTTGCTCAAGCCGACCTTTAGCGCAGCGTGCGTGCGCAGGTCGGACAGGCGCGTGATGCCCAGCGTCTGCGCGCGCTCTTCGCGCATGCCCAGCGCATAGGTGTTGTTGAAACCGAGCGGTGC
>JAJAZJ010000356.1 GCA_026785795.1 Pseudoxanthomonas sp. | reverse complement strand
GGATAGGCAATTGCGCCGTTCTCCACCCAGAAGCCGCCGGCCCCGCGTGAATAGTCACCGGTCACCGGATTCAAGCCCTGGCCCATCAACTCGGTCACCAGCAGCCCGCGCGAAATGCCGCCGACCAGCGCGTCGAAACCGCCGGCATTGGCGGCGATCTCCAGGTTATGCACGCCGCCGGCGTTGGCGGTGGTGGACAGGCCCAGCTTCCGCGCCGAATAGCTGCCCAGCACGTAGCGCTGCAGGATGCCAGCCTGCACCAGCGCCGATTCGCGCGTGGCCACGCCTTCGCCATCGAACGCTGCCGAGCGCAGCCCGCGCGGCAGCCGCGGATGCTCGGTGATATGGAACCAGTCCGGGAACAGCTGCTTGCCGGCGTGATCGACCAGGAAGCTGGCGCGGCGGTAGAGGGCGCCGCCGGAGACTGCGCCCAGCAGGTGCCCCACCAGCGAGCGCGCCACTTCCGCAGCAAACAGCACCGGGTATTCGCCGGTCGGAACCGATCGCGGCGCCATCCGGGCCAGGGTGCGCTCGGCGGCATGGCGACCAATCGCAGCCGGCGTTTCCAGGTCTTCCCGCGCCAGCCCGGTGCTGTACCAGCCATCGCGCTGCATGTCCTCGCCCTTGCCGGCGATCAGCGCGCAGCCGATCGAATGCTGGGTGCTGCGGTCGCGGCCGACGAAGCCGTGCGAATTCGCGTACACCGACAGGCTTTCACCGCTGCCCACGGAAGTGCCGTCGGAATTGCTGATGCGGGCATCGAAACCCCGCCCGGCCGCCTCGCAGGCCAGGGCCAGGTCTACGGCCGGGTCGGCGTCCAGCGCCCACGGGTGCCAGGCGTCCAGGTCGGGGAAGTCGGTGGCCATCAGGGCCGCATCGGCCAGGCCGGCGGCCTCGTCGTGCTCGGTGTAGCGGGCAATGGCGCAGGCCTGCTGCACCGTGGCGTCCAGGCTTTCCTCGCGCAGGTCCGCGGTGCTGGCGCTGCCCTTGCGCTGGCCGAAATAGACGGTGACGCCGATGCCGCGGTCACGGGTGGATTCCACCGTCTCCACCGCGCCCATGCGCACGCTGACGTTGAGCCCGCGCTCTTCGCTGCAGCTGACCTCGGCCTGGCTGGCGCCCAGCTCGCGGGCGCGCTCAAGCAGGCGCGCGGAAAGGTCCGCCAGTGCGTCCAGCCTGGCCAGGCTGTTGTCGACGGAATATTCGGGGGTCAGGTTCAATGGCTTATCCTGTTGCAAAGTATTGGAGGTTTAACATGCGCGGAATCGATCCGGATACCGGCGACTTCCTGGGGCCCAGCCGCAGCGAGCAGCGTCGTGGTGCCCTGGAGATCCGCACCCTGGCCGAAGAACTCGTGGCCCTGGCGCCGGCGCACCTGGCCAGGCTGCCGATTCCGGAGGAACTGCTGGAGCACATCCACGAGACCCAGCGCATCACTTCGCATATCGCGCACAAGCGCCAGCTGCAGTTCCTGGCCAAGCAGATGCGCCGGGAAAGCGACGACACGCTGGAAGCAATCCGCGACGCGATGGACGCCGGCGGTGAATCGGCGCGGCGCGAAACCGCGCTGCTGCACAACGTGGAGGCCTGGCGCGTGCGCTTGCTGGAGGATGGCGACACGGCCCTGGGCGAGCTGCTGTCGGAATACCCAACCGCCGACCGCCAGCACCTGCGCCAGCTGCTGCGCAACGCGGCCGAGGAGCGGCACAGGAACAAACCGCCGCATGCCTACCGCGAACTTTTCCGTGAATTGCGCGAACTGCTGGTAAAGCAGGGAATCGGGGATGGGGACGCGGGAGCGGACGAAAGCGAATAATTCGCGAGCTGTTGCAATCCGCTCCAACCTTTCCCCGTTCACTATTCTCCATTCCCGCCATTTCAAGCGCGGGTCCCGCCCACGGTCAGCCCTTCGATCAGCAGCGAGGGCTGGCCCACGCCCACCGGTACGCTCTGGCCGTCCTTGCCGCAGATGCCCACGCCGGCATCCAGCGCCATGTCGTGGCCGATCATCTTCACTTTCTGCATGGTTTCCGGGCCGTTTCCGATCAGGGTGGCGCCCTTCACCGGCGCGGTGATCCGGCCGTCCTCGATCAGGTAGGCCTCGGTGGCCGAGAACACGTACTTGCCGCTGGTGATATCGACCTGGCCACCGCCGAAATTCACCGCATACAGTCCTTTCTTCACCGAGCGGATCATGTCCGCCGGGTCGTGCTGGCCGGCCAGCATGTAGGTATTGGTCATGCGCGGCATGGTCAGGTGGGCAAAGGATTCGCGCCGTCCGTTGCCGGTGGGCGCCATGCCCATCAGGCGCGCGTTGTGCGTGTCCTGCATGTAACCCACCAGCACCCCGTCCTCGATCAAGGTGGTGCACGAGGTGGGCGTTCCCTCGTCGTCGACGTTGAGCGAACCGCGCCGGCCCGGCAGGGGCCCGTCGTCGACGATCGTGACCCCGGGTGAGGCGACCCGCTGGCCCATGCGCCCGGCGAAGGTGGAAGTGCCCTTGCGGTTGAAGTCGCCCTCCAGTCCGTGGCCGACAGCCTCGTGCAGCAACACGCCGGGCCAGCCCGGACCCAGCACCACCGGCATCACTCCGGCGGGTGCGTCCACTGCGTCCAGGTTCAACAGCGCCTGGCGCAGCGCCTCGCGCGCAAACTCCTCGGGCTTGCCGTCACCGAACAGTTCCGCATAGGTGTAGCGGCCGCCATAGCCGGCATAGCCGGATTCACGGCGGCCCTGCTGTTCCACGATCACCTGTACGTTCAGCCGCACCAGCGGGCGCACGTCGGCGGCCAGCACGCCGTCACTGCGCGCCACCAGCACCGTATCCACGCCGCCGGACAGGCTGACCGTGACCTGCTGCACGCGCGGGTCGGCGGCACGCAGCAGCCTGTCCACGGCGCGCAAGGCTTCCACCTTGGCGTCGTTGTCCATCGCGTCGATGGGATCCTCGCTGGAGTACAGGCTGCGGCCCGGGCCACGCACCAGTGCATGCGGTGGATGCGAACCGCCGTCGCGGGCAATCGCACGCGCCGAGCCGGCAGCGGCCAACAATGCCTGCGTGTTGATGTCGTCGGAATAGGCGAAGCCGGTTTTTTCACCGGAGATGGCGCGAACGCCGACGCCCTGTTCGATCGAGTGCGCGCCGTCCTTGACGATGCCGTCTTCCACCGTCCAGCTTTCGCGCCGCGAATGCTGGAAATAGAGGTCGCCGAAATCGATGCCGGGGCCGAGCAGGGTTCCAAAGGTGCGGTCCAGTCCCTGCTGGTCAAGTCCGGCGGGCAACAGCAGGCGGGTTTCGGCAAGTGCGAGGGTATTGTCCATGACTCACAGTTTGGGGCGTGCGCGGGGAAAGGCAAGCGCGCAAGCGCTTATGCACAAGCAGCGAAATCGGGGATCAGGGCAGGCCGACTTGCCGGGACGCAGCCGCTTCGTCAACGCGCGACTGCTCGCGGCTGATCACCTCCACCTTGGGATCCTTCCATGGACCGGTGACCCGATAGGTCTTGGCCCCTATCTCCCGCAGCGGCTTCTGCAGTACTGCATTGGCCGCCGCGCCTATGGCTGCGCCCACTGGCCCGCCGGCTACAGCGCCCACTACGGTCAACATGTTGCCGGATTTCGGGAATACCTCGATGGTCTGGTCGAACTGCTGTGCGCGCAGGTCGCTGGTGCCGCTGATCCTGATCTCCGCAGCCGGCCCGCTCATCACCAGGTCGTCGCTGCGCGCGATGCCACCGCCGAATTCCACGCTGCCGTCGATCCGATTGAAGGCGAAACCTTTCGAGAAGAAATCGCGGAAGTCCAGCAGCATCCGTCGCGGCAGCTGGGCCAGGCTGAGCAGGCCAAGCACCCGACCTGCGCCGGGCTCCACCTCCAACAGCTGGCCATCGCGCAGCGCAACCTGCAGGCTGCCCTCCACTTCGGCAAGGGAAAACGCCGCCGGGCTACCGGCCCAGGCAGCATCAAAATGCACCTTGCCCTTGCCTCCGTCCACATGGCCCTTCATGCCCAGGCCGTCCAGCAAGCCACCCAGATCCTGGGTGTCGATGTCCGCGCTGAGTTGGGTCCGCGCGGCCTTGCCCTGCCCGGTCCACTCACCCTGCACGTCGATGCGCTGTTTCGGTGAGCGCAAGGCCAGCTGCTGTATGCGCATGCCGTTGGCTATCGGCTGGGTGCGCAACTCGGCCCTTCCCAGCCGCGCTTCGCCGAAATGCAGGTCCGCCACGTCGAGCGCCAGCGGCGGGATGTTCGCCGGGTTCACCGGTTCGCCGCCGCCCGCGGAATCAGCGCTGGCAGCGGCAGGCGTCGGCGCGGCGCGCCAGTACAGGCGCGTAAGCTTTCCGGCAATCGCGGCCTGTGCTGCATTGGGCACCAGCAGCGAACCTGCCAGCGCCGGCCCGCCCAGGGTCACCGCCATGGCGTTGCTGCCCGGCGCCACCTGCAGCCGCGTGTCAGGGAATACCGAACCAAGCAGCAGCAGCTGATCGCTGGTGACGTCCACGTGCCGCAACGGAAGCCTGCCTTCACCGCGGTCGCTCCTGGCCAGGGTCATCCACTCGATGGCATCGAGGCGTGCGGTACGCCCCGTGGCCGCCAGGCCGAATGTGGGTGGCGCCTCGGTCACGCTGTCCGTACCCAGGACCACACGCACGCCTGTCTGCTGCCCGTTCTTGCGCGCGCGCAGGGCCAGCAGCTTGCCGAACGCCACATCGATCTGCCCGCTGCCCAGCGGCACGGCGGTCTGTACCGTGGTGGGCAAGGCAACCGCTGCAGGCTTGTCCAGTGGCGCCGGCAGCGAAAGGGTGGTTCCCACCAGGTTCGAGCGCAGCTGCAGCACGCTGGGCGTCCCCGCACAGCTGCCCTTGGGCAAGCCTACGCCCACCGTCCACAGCGAACGACCCTGCACGTACGGCTTCAGCCAGGCCATTTCCGGCGCACGGTCGAGCAGCTCCGAAGCAGCCAGGGCCATGCTCAACTCGGCCTCGAAGGCCTGCGCCTTGTTGCGCACCCCGCTGCCGGCGCGCAGGGCCAGTGATCCGGACTGGCCCTGCCGGGTGACCATCAGCCTGTCGGCGGTGAAACCGCTGTCGTTGAAATCAGCGCTGCCGCTGACCCGATCAAAGGCCAGGTTCCAGCGCTTGTCCGCAAGCCTTGCGTTGCGCAGGCTGACGGTGCCCTGCATCCTGCGCTTGCCTGCATCCTGTTTGCGCATGGGCAGGAACAGCT
>JAJAZJ010000355.1 GCA_026785795.1 Pseudoxanthomonas sp. | reverse complement strand
CTGTATAGCTTGGCGGGATTTGTGCTTCGCGCTCAAGGAACTGGGCTCATCATTGGCTTTATTCCACTGGGCATTGGCTCTGCACTTTACGCGCTGCTTCTGTTCAGGTCGGGATACGTCCCGCGCGTGCTGGCTGGGTGGGGGGTCTTCGCTTCCCTGCTCCTGGCTACGTACGCCTTTGGGTCAATCGTAGCCCCTTCCGTCCGCGACTTTTTTATTCTCGGCATGGTCCCAATGTTCGTTTACGAGGTCGCCCTGGGCTTGTGGTTGCTCGTCAAGGGCACAGCTGCTCGCGCACCCCGCGTGGTCTAACCGCTCGATACAACACGGTTCAGCAGCGGAGGGCGGGTCTTGACCCGCCATTGGCGAAGTCAGCGCTTCGCGCGCTGCACTGACTCGCCTCACCTGCGTTGTGCTGGGCATAGACCAGAAGCGAACGGCCGCCATCACGCACGCATTGCAATGCGGCACACAATCCGAACGATAAGCTGCCCGGCTACCCGCCTCCATTCCTTCGAATTGCAGTCCGCTGCGGGCGCGCGGGCCGATGGCCTGCGGCCCAGCGGCGCCGTGTTACGGTGGGGCAGGTTCCGCGCCGCGGACCGCCTGAGAGCTGCCGATGACCGCCGAAGAACCCCTGTCCCGACGCCGCGTGATGCAGGGCGGTCTGGGCGCCATGGCACTGGTGGTCAGCGCGCCACTGGCGGCGGCCGGACTCACGCCGTCCCAGACCGCGGGACCGTTCTTCCCCGGGAAGGACCAGGCCGACAAGGACCTGGACCTGACCCGCGTCGAAGGCCGCAGCGAATCCGCCCGCGGCGAAGTGATCGAGATCAGCGGGCAGGTGCTCGACGAATCGGGCGCGCCTGTGGCCGGTGCGCGGGTGGACGTCTGGCAGGCCAACAGCGCCGGCCGCTACGACCACGAGGACGACCCGAATCCGGCGGCGCTGGACCCGAACTTCCAGGGTTGGGCGCACCTGACCACCGACGCGCAGGGTCGCTACCGCATCCGGACCATCAAACCCGGCGACTACCCGGTGCGCGAGGGCTGGTCGCGGCCGCCGCACGTGCACTTCAAGGTCGCCCGGCGCGGCTTCCGCGAGCTCACCACGCAGATGTACTTCGCCGGCCATGCGCTCAACGAAGTGGACCTGCTGTGGAAGGAGCTGTCGCCCGATGACCGCGCCCGCGTCACCGTGGCCTTTGCGGCCGACGACGCTGCGGCGCCGGCCGGCCGGTTCGACCTGGTGATGAAGAAGGTCTGAGGGCGCCCACCGCTCAGAACTCGCGGCGCGCCTCGAACAGCAGTTCGACGGTTTTCAGCGACGGATCGGAATCGAGCGGGACGGCCAGGTCCACATGGATCACGCGGGCAAATGAGCTGCGGCGGTCGCTCAAGCGCAGGCCAACGCCGAGGTCGGCAAGCAGTGGAGGGCGAGTCTTGACCCGCCAAGGGCGAAGGCAGTCTTCCGCGAGTTGCATTGGCCCACCTCGCGTGTGTCGAGCTCGAAAAAGAGCAGACGCGAGCGACCGCCATCACGTGCGCATTGCAATGCGGCACGAAATCCGAACGATAAGCGGCGGGTCAGGACCCGCCCTACGGTCATGCGGAATCCGCCTGATCCCCCTTGCGCGCGTTGAATTTCTGTACCAAGTGAGGTCTCACTGGTCATAGCCGGTCTTGTTGGATGGTGATTACCGAGCCGGACCAGCACAACACGCGCCCACGACCAGACCCAGCGCCACCAAGACTCCCGCGAAGTCGGGCTTCCACTACGCCCATTGCGACAAGTCGGAAAGCTTCTGCAACATAAAAGAGACCCGGGCCGCGGGTAAGCTGCGCCCATGCGTTCGCCCCGACTCTTGTTCCCGGTCCTGCTGGCCGCGCTCGCCTGCCCGGTCGCCTGCGCGCCCGCGCCGCGCGCTACGCTGCCGCCCATGGCCGAATCCGAATCCGAACCTATCGCCGCCGCCCGCCCCTGGGTGATTGCCCACCGCGGCGCCAGCGCGTGGCGGCCCGAGCACACGCTGGCGGCGTACGCGCTGGCGATGGAGCAGGGCGCCGACGCCATCGAGCCCGACCTGGTGAGCACCCGCGACGCCGTGCTGGTGGCCCGCCACGACAACGAATTGTCCGCCACCACCGACGTGGCGCAGCGGGGCGAGTTCGCCGCGCGCAAAGCCCGCAGGCGCGTGGACGGCGACTGGGTGGAGGGCTGGTTCGTCGAGGATTTCAGCCTGGCCGAGCTCAAGACCCTGCGCGCCCGCGAGCGGCTGCCGCAGCTGCGCACGCGCGAGTGGGACGACCAGTTTGAGGTGCCCACGTTCGATGAAATCGTTGAGCTCGTGGCCGCGCACGCCGCAGCCAGCGGCCGCGTGGTGGGCCTGGTGCCCGAGATCAAGCACCCCAGCCACTTCGTCGCGTTGGGCCTGGCCATGGACCAGCCGCTGCTGGATGCACTGGCCGCCCACCCCTACACCCGTCGCGCCCCGGTGCTGATCCAGTCCTTCGAAATCGGCAACCTGCGCGCGCTGCGCAAGCAGCTGCCGCGCGACGGCAACGTTCGCCTGCTGCAGCTGCTGGGTGGTCCCGGCGAGTCGCCTTACGACGCCGTGCTGTCGGGTTCGCGCATCACTTACGCGCAGATGGCTACGCCCGACGGGCTGCGCGAGGTGGCGAGTTACGCCGACGCCGTCGGCCCTGGCTACGCAATGCTGCAGATCCAGTCCGTTCCTGATGGCCGCTACCGCAGCGCGCTGGTGGACGATGCCCACGCCGCGGGCCTGGAAGTGGTGGTGTACACGTTCCGGCCCGAGAACTACTTTCTGGAGCCGCCCTTTCGCAATGCCGATGGCCCGGCGGCGCGCAACGAGGAAGGCGCGGCAGAGCAGCTGAGGGCGTATCTGTCTACCGGCGTGGACGGGATTTTTGTGGATGACCCGGCGCTGGCGCGGCGCGTGGTGGGCGGCCGGTAAAGTGGATCAGGGCGCGGCACTACGCGTCGACTGCTGCAGAAATATGTGCGCGGGGCGCTCGCGCTGCCGAACCTGCAGCCTGGGCAGCCCACGCACGCCGGCTTTCGATCTCCCGTGCCTGGCGGCTCAGTCTTTGGCCGTCTGCATAGACAGGTCGGCGGCCTCCGGCGTCCACGCGCCGCCGGGCCGATAGCGCCAGACGCCTTCGTCGTCGCCCAGGCGGAACAGGTGCAGCCACTGGTTGTCGAGCAAGTGGCGCACCGTTTCGCTCTTGCCGGTGATGTCGTCGATGGCCGCCTGCGGCGCCTGGATGAACACGCTCAAGCGCAGCGGCGTGTGGCGGAAGTGCTCGCCGTCGTGCAGCGACTGCATCGGCAGACCGATGCGCAGATCGCCGCCGTTGCCCTCGAACACGCCAATGTTGCCGCCCACCACGTTGTGCAGCACCTTGTCGCCGCTGCCGTAGCGCACGTTGTCCACGGTGGACGCGTGGTACTGCAGGTTGATCCAGTTGGTCACCACCATGGGCGCGGTCATGATCAGTTCCAGCACCCCGAAGCCGGCGTCGCGCTGCCACACGTAGTCGTGCAGGAAGCTGCGGCCGGCCAGATTCATGTGCTGGCTGCGGCTGCGCGGTGCCACGATGAATGCAGCGCAGTCGGCCAGGCCCCACTCGGGACGCACCTGCGCCCAGTCGGTGCTGCGCGCGTCGATGGCCTGGGCCAAGGCGACGGCATCGGCGGCATGTGCCGCCAACCCCAGTGACGCGGCGCGCTCGGCCCGCGCGCGGCGGCCGGCCTCAGCCAGCCAGGCCTGCAGCTGTGACAGATCCTGCGCGTGGCTGGCGGGCAGCAGGTCGCAGTCGAACAGATGCATGTCGTCGGTCGTGGTGTTGTGCAGCCCGGCCAGGAACCAGGTGCTTTCAGGTATCACCACACCGCGCGCCTGCAGCCCCTGACGCACCTGCGGTTCGTTCAGCAGCAGGGCCAGCGCGCGTGCGTTGACTTCACCGGTCTGTCCCCCACAGGCGCCGCAATCCAGGCCGGCAGCGTGGGGGTTGTTGGCGCTGGTGCTGCCGTGCCCGGCCAGCAGCACGATGCGCGCATGCTCGGCGGTGAGGCCCATCGCGCCCAGCGCGGTGGCGGCGGTGCTGATGCCGGCCTCGAGCTCGGCGCCACCTGCAGCGGGCAAGCGCGGACGCAATTCGCTGCGTTGCGCTGGGGAGAAGCCCGTCTGCTCGACGGGCGCGGGATTGCTCTCGCCGCCCAGGCTGCTCTTGAGCAGCTTGCCGGTGAACAGCAGGCCGCAGGACTCGACGAAGGAGAAGCTGGAACCCGCACCGCTGCGGAAAGTCTGCCACTGCTGGCGCCACTGCAGTTTCTTGCGCCGCTGCTGGCCCAACGCCGGATCCCGGCCGGGTGCATCGCAGGCATCGGTGATGCACAGTCCCGGCGCAAGCAGTCCGGGCAGCTGCGGGCGGTCCATTTCGCTGCCCAGCGGCTGGTAGGAAACGAACAGCGCAAAGAAACCTGCAAAGCCCAGCGTCTGTACGCCGGGGCTGCTGGCTTCCAGCGCGCGACGGTAGACCTCGGAGCGCACGTCGATGCAGAACACCGCCTGCACGGCGGGTGGCGTGGCCGCGGCGTTCACGGGGGCGCGATGCAGACCCTGGCACAGCGGTTGCTGATAGCTGCGTTCCAACGCGTCCTGCCACAGCCAGTCGGTCTGCTGCGCGCGCTGGGCCTGCTCGATGGAAGCTTCGGTGCCGCCCCAGGCGCTGGCCAGGCCGCTGGCCACACCCAGTCCCGGATAGCCTTCGTGCAGCAGCCATTCCCACGCCAGCCGCACCGCCAGCATATGCACGATCTGCTCGTCATCCTGCTGTACCAGCCGCGCTTCCCAGCGCTGATAGGCGCACCACGAAGCCCAGCCGTTGATGCTCATCAGCAGGGCGGTGAAGTAGGCCTCATGCGAGGCGGCGGGTACCTGCAGCGCCTGCATGGCCGCGCTGATCAAGGCCTGCGGGTCGGCGGGCAAGCGGGCCACGCGTGCGCTGAAGCCGGGATAGCCCATCAGCATGCCCGGGCCAAGATCGTGTGCCGATTGGCGCAGCCAGCTGGGGTAGAGCCCGCCGCTGCGGTCCGGCCCCCACACGGCCTGGCCCTGGTCGAAGTACGCGGCGCAGCTCTGGCTGATGTGGTGGGTGATGTAGTCGCGCCAGGCCATGGCGTGGCCCAGGTCGCGGTGTGCGTCGACCAGATCGGTGGCCAGCGCCAGGCGTGCGGGCAGTGCGGGCCCGGCGCCGAGGCCGGCCAGCAGTGTGTCGACGGTTTCCTCAGCGGCGGCCGCCGCGATGGCCGCCTGCAGGTGCTGGTGGCCCAGCTGTCCGGCGTCCCAGCGTTGGCGGAAGGCCTGGCGCGACATCAGCATCGGGCTGCCCGACAGCGTGGCCAGCTGGGCGGCGGCGGCGGCGATGGGGCGTTCCAGGTGGCCCAAGTAAGGGTTGACGGCGATGAAGCGGTCCAGCGGCCAGGTGGGCGCGATGCGCGCGCAGGCGCGGTCGATGGCCGGCTTCAGCGTATTGGCCATGGCGGGCGACGGACGCGCCTGGTCGACGGTGGCGTTCATGGCGAATCTCCGTGTTGCAGCACGTGCACTTCAGGACCGGGACTGGACGTCGGGCTTGCGCTCGACCGGGCCGGCCAGGGTGCCGGGCATGGCGGGCACGCGCGCCGGCCACAGGCGGAAGGTCAGCCGGGTGAACAGTTCGTCCAGGTACAGGCCGGCGAACAGCGTGGGGTACAGACGGCTGGCCAGCGCGCCGCGCGGCCAGATCCGCACCGCGCCCTGCACCACGAACAGCAGGCCAAAGCACACCAGCACCCAGCCCACCAGGACCGGGCTGGCCGCGCCCGTGGCCGGTATGCCCAGCCAGCGACCGAAAGCAGCGTGCAGCCCGAAGTAGGCCAAGGCGACCGTAAAAGCGACCGCCAGCCCCACCCCTGCGCCGAGAGCGCCTGTGCGCAGCAGCGCGCCCGTGAGCAGCGGCACCAGGGCCAGCGCCAGGATGCCGGCCATGGCCCAGAGTGCCGGTTGGGCAGCCGGGGTGATGCCCCACATCGCCGCCGCAGCCGTCACCACCCCCATGCCAACCACCGCACCCAGACCCCAGGTGGTGGCGCCCAGCGGCGGCGCTGCAGGCGTCATCTGGCGCAGGCGGTTTTGCTCCACCGCGCTCCCGGCCGCGAGAAAGGCGTAGGCCTTGTACAGCGAATGTGCCACCAAATGCAGCAAGGCCAGTTCGTACAGGCCCAGGCCACACTGCATCAGCATGAAACCCATCTGCGCACAGGTGGACCAGGCCAGCGACACCTTGATGCTGACGCGGGTCATCATCACCAGCGCCGCAACCACGGCCGTGATGCTGCCCACGACCACCAGCGAAGCCTGGGCAGCCGGAACGTCGGCGACCAGCACGCCCACCCGGATCAGCAGGAAGCCGCCCAGGTTGACCACGCCGGCATGCAGCAACGCAGACACCGGCGTAGGCGCTTCCATGACCTGGATCAGCCAGCCGTGCACCGGCAGCTGCGCGCACTTCAACATCGCGCTGGCGGCCAGCAGCAAGGCCGCGGCCTGCAGGGCGCCCGGCAGCGCGGGCAGTGCGCTTGCGGCAGCGACCGCCTGATCGACTTCCAGCGTGCCCAGCTGCATGCCAACGAGGGCCACACCGCCCAGCAGGCACAGGTCGGCCACGCGGCTGGCCAGAAACTTCTTGTGTGCCGCAATCAGTGCCTGCGGCCGGTCCTTGAAGAACGTCAGCAGCCCGTGCAGTGTCAGGCTGGTGGCTATCCAGGCCAGCGCCAGCACCGCCAGGTTGTTGGTGATGACCAGCAGCGACACCGCCGCCAGCGTCAGCATCAGTCCGCAGATGTAGCCGGGCTGGCCGCGCGCACCGCCAAGGTAGGCTTGCGAATAGCGCACGATGATCCAGCCTATGAAGCTGACCAGCACCAGCATCACGCCGCCCAGCGCGTCGCTGCGCAGGCTGAAGTGAACTGCGCCGGCGTCTCCCAGCGTCATCAGCGCGGGGCCGCGCATCAGCGCCGCGCCGCCAACCAGCAGCCCAACGAGGGACAGCAATGCCCCACCCAACGCCAGCGCGGCGCTCCAGCGGGCCACACGCCAGCCTGCCTCGGGGCGCTGCCCGAATGCCGCGGCGGCAGCAGTGGCAAACACGTACAGCAGCGGCACCAGCGCCAACACGGCGGCACGCCAGGGTGACATTTCCAGCAGGTTGGGTTCCATGGCGCAGGCCTCGCGGGCTTCGACTGGCGGCTACTTCGACGCTTGCTCAGAGTTACATGAAATTCACTGCTACAGACGATCCGCTCTTTAAGATTGAAGAGAACGGGTCCCGGTAGTTTAAGTAGCGAGCCCCGTTCCGATATTCGGACTGCCTGCAGTTTTCCAGAGACCTTGGGCGAAGGCAGCGAAGCGAAGTAGACCTTATCCGGGGTGTTCCGGGCAAGGGCGTTGTGCGGGCGGCGGCGGTCGTAGAACTCGAAATAGCAGCCAAGCGACTGGCGGACGTGACTGGCGCTGTCGTAGGCGCGCAGGCAGGCCTCTTCGTACTTCACCGACTTCCACGGTCGCTCGATGAAAACGTTGTGGCGCCAGGCGCCCTTTCTTGGCGTCAGCCGATTCCTGCGGGATTCCCAGCACAGACCGCCCAAGAACCGGGGCTTTGGATTTCCTGCGCTTTTGCCTACACAATCCAGCGCATGAACCGGGCCGACCACCCTTCGCTGTGGCTGCTGCCGTTGGCGGTGGAGGTGATTCCTTTCGTGGTCACCCATGTGGCTTGGTGGCTGTCGCTTTCAGCGGGCACGATTGGATCGTGCAATCCGTACCTGGAAGGGTGCACCTCGATCAGTCGCGCCGCTCGTTACGGATTCGCCAATACGCTGTTCCAGGTGGTGATGGTACCGATGGCCGCAGTACATGCGGCGATGTGGTTCGCAGGGCGGCGCTGGCTTCGTGCGCAGCACCCACTGGCGCGCTGCGGCGCGAGCCTAGTGCCGCTGGGGCTGATTGCCGCCAGCGCGCTGGCGGTCTACGCCCTGGCTTTGGGCACCGAGGGCGCGCTGTATGGCTGGATGCGGCGATTCGGCATCATTTTCTATTTCGCCGCCACCTATCTGGCGCAGCTGGTGTTTTTGCAACGTCTGCGCGAACTGGAGCCGCGGCCCACGATCGCCCAGCGCGGGATGACCGCGATCGCGTTGGTGTTGCTGCTGATGGGGATCGCCAGCACCCTCATCTCGAATGCGGCCACCGATGAAGTGTTCAAGCACCAGATGGAGAATATCCTCGAGTGGCATCTGGGCTTGCTGATGACGTTCTGGTTCTTGCTGATGGCGTGGCGGATGCATCCGCAGTTTGTGCCCGCCGGGCCCGATCAGTTTCCGCAAACTTCGCGTGACCCCAGCTGACACAGGGCGAACGCCCCGTGACGTGCTCGCCATCGCTGTCTTTAACCTAGGCGCAGAAGGTGAGCCGCGCTTCGGGGCCTTCGGAACCGGACGCAGTGGGCCGTGTTCTTGCCATAGTAAACACCCCTGGCCGACACCGGCCCCGGTATTGACGCAGCGCACCACGTCCAGCAACAGGTCCAGGGCCAGATCGCGGGGCGCCTTGCCCATAGCAATCCAAGCCGTTGCTGTATTTTCAATTACACAATCCAGTACGAAGGGTCCCGGGCATCGTGCCCGAGGTCCCCGCTTATAGGCTCGATGTATACCTCGCCGAAATTGTAGGGAGAAAGCGCAAGATTCGGCGCATATTTCTCTTGGATGTTGATGCGGCTAAACCCTGACGTTATGTGGCGCGCATGCCGCACTTTCGACAACTACAGCAGGTCAACCGCAAGACATCAGGCGCTGGATATTGTGTCTCTCGCCTTAGATTTAAAAAAGAAACTGTATGCTTTGGCTGCCACTAACTGATGATAAAGGAAAAAAGGCACACATGCAGTTCAGCTGTTCTCCCGGCATCGCGGTCCTTGCGGCGTTTTCCAATCAAGCGGCCGCAAAGGCGGTCATCGTCAACCAGGCGATTTCTGAGAAAGAGATCCTTCTCGCTCAACAGGGCTGGTGTAAAGCACGGGTCGATATCAGCTGCATACACCAGAAGGACGGACAACCTGCGGCGAAATCCATGGCCGAACAAGTCATTGACGCTGCGTACGGTTACCGGATGGGCGCGGTTCTGTTTAAGCCCACGCTTACCGTGAATCCACAAACCT
>JAJAZJ010000354.1 GCA_026785795.1 Pseudoxanthomonas sp. | reverse complement strand
GTAGCTACGAGCGCGAGCGCGAGCACCTGCCGCAGTAGGCGGGTTGTGATCATGTTGCACTCTCCTTGGGGGCCGCTCCCCGCGGCGGTACTGGCAGGCTGAATGTAGCAGCTATTGGCGCTGTTCTTGGGCGTGTTGGCGCTGTTTTCAGCAAGCCTAACCTGACTGAGTGTAGGTTTCGTGACCCGGATCGCAGGGGTTCCGGGGTGCCCGGCGAGAATTGCCGTCGCCGCTAACGGCGCAAGGCCACTGCTCCGAAGCGCAGCCAGATGGCCGCCAGGACCATCCACCGCACCGGCCAGCTTCGATTCGCGGCCTCGAAGCGCCGGAAATAGCGCGCCAGCCCGCGGTGCTTGTGCCATTCGACGAACAGGGGGCGGGCGCGGCTGGACACCCCGCGCACGTGCACCACCCGCACCCGGCTGGCCACCGCGACCGTGGCGCCCGCTGCGCCCGCGCGCCTGCACAGGTCCAGATCCTCGGCGTGCAGTCGGTAGCCGCCGTCGAACCGCCCCAGGCGATCGAACAGTGCGCGCGGGATGAACATCAGCGCGCCGGAGATGGCCTCTACCCGCTGCAGCTCGTGGCTGTCGTCCGCCGCTATGCCCAAACCTGCGGCCTTGCTGGGCGCAGCCAGCATGGCCGCGAAATCGGGGTGGCGCCGGCGTGCGGCCGGGTCACGAACCCCGGCCTCATCCACCAGGTCCGCGCCCAGCAGGCAGTCGCCCAATGGTTCGGCCAGCTGCAGCAAGCAAGACAGAGTGTCGGGCTGGACCATCAGGTCGGGGTTGACGAATGCCAGCCACGGCGCGCGGCAGTCTTTTGCCCCTTGGTTGCAGGCCACCGCAAACCCGGGGTTGTCGGGGTTGCCGATGAAGCGTATCCGCGCATCATCGGTGGCGTGGCGCTGGATGATGGCCATGGTGGCATCGCGGGAATCGTTGTCGACGACGCGGATCTCCGCAATCCCGATCGCGCACCTCAGCCGGGTAAGGCATTCTTCCAGAGTGCTGGCGCTCTGATGGCTCACCACCACCACGGCGATGCCGCGATCAGGCGAAGAGTTCACGCTGCGGCTCCAGGGCATCAAGGTCGCGGACCAGAGCGGCCAGGCGCGCGCGCGTCTCGCGCAGTGGGTCATCCATCAGAAAATTGGCCAGGCGTGCGTTCCATCCCGGCCAGCGCGCACTCAGGGTTTCAAGGTCGCCGTCCCGGGGCCCGCCTTCGCCGCCACGCGCCACGAATGCGGTCTCGCACAGCGCGTTACGCCAGCCCAGGCCAGACAGGCGCAGCGACAGGTCGATCAGCGCGGCATAGGACGAGGCATAGCTGCTGGTGTCCAGCCCTCCCCCCTGCTGCTGCGAGCTCGCGCGCAGCGCCACTGCGTGGCTGACCGCAGCCGGCAGCTCCGGATGCAGCGGTGGCATGGCTGCACACGCCAGGGCGGTACGCTCGAAGTTGGTGGGCGGCGCGGCAATCTCGCCGAGACGTGGCCAGGCGGCGGCCTCGCCGGCATTGCACCAGGGCGTGGCGGTGCCGATTGCGGCATCCCGCCCCAGGCACGCGGCAAGCTGCTGCAGCCAGCCGGGCAACGGCTGTGCATCCGGCGACAACAGCACCACGTCGGTGCCGCTGCAGGCCTTCAGCATTTCATCCAGATGGGCTACTTCGCCGATGCTGCTGCTGCGCCGCGTGTAGTCTGCCTGCAGCTGGGTACGCTGCAGCCAGCGCTCGATCAAGGCGCTGCCGCGTGGCCCGGCCTGTGCATCATCGGCCAACCACACCCGGGTGCCTGCGGGTGTGCCGGCATCCAATGCGGCCAGGCACGCGTCCAGCGCTTCGTCGTCCACGCCGACCGGAAGCAGGATGACGGGCAGCACCAGGGACATCACCGGGGCGGCGGCGCCCGCAGGGGATCCAGCGCGCGGAACTTCTGCCCGTACTCATCGGTGAGGGCGCGTGCTTCCTGCGGGTTGCGGACGACGGTGGGTGTCAGCAGGACGATGACCTCGCTGCGTTCGGAGTTGATCCGCTGCTGGCCGAACAGGCCGCCGATCACCGGCAGCCGACTCAGCCCGGGGAAGCCAGACGAGCCGCGCCCGGCGCCTTCGCTGATCAGCCCTGCCAGCATGATGGTCTCCCCGGCCTGCACCGCTGCCTCGGTCTTGAAGCTGCGCTTGTTGATGCGTACGTTGCCGTTGCGATCCGGCACCACGTCCGGGGAGCTGACCTCCTGCACTATTTCCAGGAACACCATGCCGTCCTTGGTAACGCGCGGCCGCACTTTCAGAATCACACCGGTCTCCCGGTACTGTACTTGGCTCACCGTGTTATCGCCCAGCCCGGGATTGACCGTCACCGAGGAAATCGGGATTTCCTTGCCGACATTGAGCTCGCCGACCGCATTGTTGCGCACGAAGATCGATGGCGTCGTCAGCATGCGCACGTCGGTGACCTCGTCCAGCGCGGTGATGATGGCCGCCGCATCGCGCCCCAGGAACGTATACGCAAGCCCGGTGCTCAAGCCGGTGATCGGCACGCCGGTGACG
>JAJAZJ010000353.1 GCA_026785795.1 Pseudoxanthomonas sp. | reverse complement strand
GGGGGAGCATCGTTTGGGGGTACCACATCGGTCATGCCGGACCGCACTCCTGTGGGCTCGGCGATTGACCGAGCACTGTGACCGCGCTTGCGGGAAAAAGTTCAGGGGCAATGTTCAGCCCAACCACCAGGGTTTTAACCTGAAACACCGTAGGCTTGCCCGTGCCTGCGGTCACCTGCCTGTATTCAGTGGGGATTTGACGCGGGTCAAACAACCTCGGGATGATAAGCCCCTTCCCCATACGCAAACGGATGGTTCGGTTATGGCAGCAAGCTTCGATGGCCTTCGATTCAGTCACTGGCACACCGAATCGCGAGCGGATGGGGTCGTGGTGCTGGGCCTTGACCGCCAGGGGGCGCCGGTAAACGCGCTGTCCCAGGAGGTGCTGATCGAACTCGGGGCACTGCTGGAACGCCTTGCCGTTGACCCGCCGAAGGGCGTGGTAATCCATTCGCTCAAGTCCGCCGGATTCATTGCCGGCGCCGACCTGAAGGAATTCCAGGAGTTCGATCGCAAGGGCACGGTCAGGGATGCAATCCGCCGCGGCCAAGACGTATTCCAGAAGCTGGCCGAGCTGCCCTGCCCCACGGTTGCGGCCATCCACGGGCACTGCATGGGCGGCGGCACCGAAATTTCGCTGGCCTGCCGCTATCGCGTAGCGTCAAAGGATGGCTCCACCCGCATCGGCCTGCCCGAGGTCATGCTGGGCATCTTCCCGGGCTGGGGCGGCAGCGCGCGCCTGCCGCGGCTGGTGGGCGCGCCTGCGGCGATGGACATGATGCTGACCGGACGCACGCTGTCGGCCTCCGCTGCCCGCGGCATCGGCCTGGTGGACAAGGTGGTGGAGCCCGCCCTACTGCTGGACAGCGCAGTGGCGCTGGCCCTGAAGGGCACGGTGCGCCCGTTCAAGCAGCGCTTCCTCGGCTGGATCACCAATACCTGGATTGCGCGCCAGATACTGGCGCCGCAAATGGCCAAGCAGGTCGCACGCAAGGCGCGCCGGGAGCACTACCCGGCCCCCTACGCGCTGATCAACACCTGGCAGAAATCCGGCGGCAGCGGCATTCAGGCGCGGCTGGACGCGGAGCGTCGCGCGGTGGTGAAACTGGCCGGCACCCCGACCGCGCGCAACCTGATCCGGATCTTCTTCCTGCAGGAGCGGCTGAAGGGCCTGGGCGGCAAGGATCACGGCATCACCCACGTGCACGTGGTCGGGGCCGGGGTCATGGGCGGCGACATTGCCGCCTGGTCTGCCTACAGGGGCTTCCAGGTGACCCTGCAGGATCGCGAGCAGCGTTTCATCGATGCGGCGCTGACTCGCGCCAGCGAGCTGTTCGTCAAAAAAATAAAGGACGACAGCAAGCGACCCGAGGTGAGCGCACGGCTCAAGGGCGACCTTGCGGGCGACGGCGTGGCCAATGCTGACCTGGTGATCGAGGCGATCATCGAAAACCCAGAGGCCAAGCGCGAGCTGTACCAGTCGCTGGAGCCGCGCATGAAGGCCAGCGCGCTGCTGACCACCAATACCTCGTCGATACCGCTCACCGAACTGCGCGAACACATCCAGCGCCCGGGCCAGTTCGCGGGCCTGCACTACTTCAATCCGGTGGCGCAGATGCCGCTGGTGGAAATAATCCGCCACGACGCGCTGGCGGCGGACACCGAGAGGCGCCTGGCTGCGTTCTGCAAGGCCATCGACAAACTGGCCGTGCCGGTGGCGGGCACGCCCGGCTTCCTGGTCAACCGGGTGCTGTTCCCGTACATGCTGGAAGCGGTGACGGCGTATTCGGAAGGCATTCCCGGCCCGGTGATCGACCGGGTCGCAGTGAAGTTCGGCATGCCGATGGGGCCCATCGAATTGATCGACACCGTGGGCCTGGACGTCGCTTCCGGGGTTGGCCGCGCGCTCGCCCCATTCCTGGGGTTGCCGATCCCCGCGGCCCTGTCCGCGCCACCGGAAGCCGGCAAGCGCGGCAAGAAGGACGGCCAGGGCCTGTACAAGTGGGAAAACGGCAAGGCGCTCAAGCCTGAAGTACCCAAAGACTACGCGGTGCCGGCCGACCTGGAGGATCGCCTGGTGCTGCCCCTGCTCAACGAGGCCGTGGCCTGCCTGCACGACGGCGTGGTCAGCGACGCGGACCTGCTGGATGCCGGGGTGATCTTCGGGACCGGCTTCGCACCTTTCCGCGGCGGTCCGATCGAGTACATCAAGGCCACCGGTGCGGATGCGCTGGTCGAAAAGCTGAAGGCGCTGCAGGGCCGCTACGGCGACCGCTTCAGGCCACGGCCGGGCTGGGACTCGCCTGCATTGCGCACACCGACCGTCTGAGGCCGTCGCGGCGGCGGGCCCATGGGCGCGCCACGGCCCAGGTCAGCAGCCCAACGGCAGCTTGAACTCCAGCATCGTGAGCTGCCGCCATGCATCGTTGTCGCGAACTTCGATCCGCAGTCGCATCGTGCTGATGCCGATAGAGATCGGCAGCTCATCGACGGACGCGAGTGGCCGGAGCAGCGACAGCCAGCGTTCTGCGTCAGGCCCTTCCCAGCTGTCGGCACGCAGCCTGGCAGCGAGCGCGCTGCGGATTTCAGCGACCGTGACCGCGGGAAAACAGGAGGCCTGTGCATCACTGGGTGCCGGCAGCACGAACGCTGCGCCTGCACCTGGCACAAGGGTTATCCAGTCCGAGCGGCAGTGCTTCCAGTCGAGCAGGTCGATATGCGGACCTTCATCGCTGATGGCCATGCTGGTCTCGAACTGCACGGATACCCGATGGTCTGCGGCTGCCGCAGCGGGCAGCAAGCCGAGCACCGCTGCGTAGGGCTGGTCGCCCAGCTCCATTTCGAGTGTATTGAGCGCGGCAAAGGGCGCCCGCAGCTCCCAGCCAGGGAAAGGGGCTGCGCCTTGCGCGCCCGTGGGCTGGATCGAAATGGTGGACAGCCCGGCTGCTTGCAGCGGCTGGGCCAGCAAGCTGCCCGCAAGCAAAAAAGGAACGGCGAGCCATCGACCAGGCCCGGGGTTGGCCAAGCCCATCCCGATCACATCGTCTGGGTGGGCTTGTCAGCGTTGAGGGTGCCGGCCAGCATGGTCTCGATCCGGCTTTTCAGCGCTTCGCCCTCGCTGTTGTCCGCGAACTGCACGCCGATGCCGGCCGCACGCGCACCCTGCGCACCCACCGGGGTGACCCAGATGACCTTGCCGGCCACCGGCAGGCGCTCGCTGGACTCGGGCAAGGTGAGCAGCAGGAATACTTCGTCCCCCAGGAAGTAGCGCTTCGGCGTGGGCACGAAGATGCCGCCGTGCTTCACATAGGGGATGTAGGCGTTGTATAGCGACGCCTTGTCCTTCACCGCCAGCGACAGGATGCCCTGCCGTCCACTTCCTGCTACTGCATTCATGCACGATCTCCTTTGACGGCCCGGGCGCGATCCACGTTGCGCCAGGCCAACAGCAAATCCACTATTGCAAGGTCGCCGCGAACCGTGGTGCGCAGCAGGTCACGCGTACGGTTGGCAGCATCGAACCAGGCGCCCAGCTTGTGCAATCGGGCCGCATCGGTCAAGCCGGGGTCCTTGGCCTGGGCCAGCGCCAGTTCGGCCGCGTGGCGCAGGCGCAGGTCTGCATGCTCATCCGATGACCACCGCTGGGCGGTTTCCACCACCCCGATCTCCCCGCGCTGCAGCCCAGCCAGGTCAAGGGCCACCGCCTTGCGCAAGGCCAAGCCCCCCTCGCGCAGCCATGCGTCGGCCAAGCCGGGATGGCCACCCGCCGCCTGCAGCGCCTCTCCGGCATCGCCGGCCGGGTGCCCATGCCCGACCAGCCAGTCAAGCGCTTCATCGAGCGCCGGCAGCTTGAACTCCAGCCGCTGGCAGCGACTGCGGACGGTCGCGGGCAGGCGTGCAGGATTGGAGGCGACGATCCACAGATAGCGCCCCGCCTGTGGTTCCTCAAGCGTCTTCAGCACTGCGTTCCAGGCAGCGTAGTTGACCGCATCGGCAGGCTCGATGATCGCAATGCGCGAACTGAATTCAGCGGATATCTCGAAGCGTTCGGAAAGCTGGCGTATCTGGTCAATGACGATTTCAGTGCGCAGCTTCGGTGGCGACGGCTTCATCCTCCACTCGTAGCCGACCAGGATCAGGTCGGGGTGGGCGCTATGGCCCTGTGGGTGCGCCAGCGCACCGTCCGGCCGCAACTCGACCGGATCGCGCTGGGCGCGCAGACCAAGCAGGTGGCAACTGCGGCAGGCGCCGCATGGCTGCCCGACTGGCAACCGATCAAGGCAGAGAACGTACTGGGCGAGCGCCTCGGCCACCGCCCGCTTGCCCAGCCCCGATGGGCCGCAGATCAACAAACCGTGCGCAAGACGACCTCCCTCGAGCGCGGCGACGGCGTAGTCATAGGCACGCTGCTGCCAGGGTGAGAACACCGCGCTCATGGATGGTCGCGCAGCCAGCGCACCACTGCATCGGAAACGGCAGCGGCCACCTTCGCTGGCGCCTGGCTGGCGTCGATCACGCGGAAACGGGCGGGTTCGGCCAGCGCCCGCTTGCGGAATCCTTCGCGCACGCGCTCGAAGAAATCATCCTGTTCGCTTTCGATCCGATCCGGCCACAGGTCGCGCCCGCTGGTGCGCGCACGGCCCACGCGCACGTCCAGGTCCAACAGCAGGGTCAGGCCGGGCTTCAGGCCGACCACCTTGCGCTCCAGTTCCTCGACCAGTCCAAGATCCATGCCTCGCCCATCGACCTGGTAGGCATAGCTGGAGTCGGTGAACCGGTCGGTGACTACATACGCACCGCGCTGTAGTGCCGGCCGCACGACCTCACGCACGTGCTGGGCACGTGACGCGAACATCAGCAGCAGTTCGGTTTCCGGGCCCAGGCTTTCCTCATGCGGGGACAGCAGCACCTGGCGGATCTCTTCGGCCAGCGGCGTGCCGCCCGGCTCCCGGGTCAGCACCACCTCGTGGCCGCGGGCGAGCAGCAGCTCGCGGATTGCGACCAGAGCGCTGGTCTTGCCCGCACCCTCGCCGCCCTCCAGGCTGATCAGACGCGCATGGCTGAGCAAGGCTTCGGTCATGGCGCCGGCGCCTCGGCCGCAGCCGACGGCCGCCGCAGGCGATGCAGGTAGCGCGCCACCGCGGCGTTGTGTTCCCCAAGGGTGCGCGAGAACGCATGGCCGCCGCTGCCGTCGGCCAGAGCCACGAAGAACAGCGTATCGCCCGCCTCAGGATTGACCGCTGCGCGCAGTGCGTCCACGCCGGGCATGGCGATGGGGGT
>JAJAZJ010000352.1 GCA_026785795.1 Pseudoxanthomonas sp. | reverse complement strand
GTACTATCCCGGTCGGTGGGATCGGCCGGTGTCATCGTGTCCGCCGGGGTCGGGGCCGTGACAGGTGCGGTCTGGTCGACGCCGTCATCGGCGGTCCGGTCGGCACAGCCCATGGTGAATGCCAATGCAGAGGACAGGGCGATCACCAGGGGAATACGGGTATGGGTAAGCTTCATGCGGGTGCTCCAGATTTCGGGATGTATGGCCAGTGTCGTGGTCAATGTGTTTGCTGCGTGTGACCGTGCGTGCTGTGCAGGCAAGGATTCAGTTATACATGTGAGGCCCACGTTAAATCCTGCCCCTACACACTGGGAAAAGTGCGGTTGGGCAGGTTGGCTTACACTGGCCCCGGTTTTCATGGCGAGCCAATGCATGCGATTGATGGTTGGCCTGTTGGCTGCGGTTCTGTCCGGCTGTAGCCCCGGCGCGCAGCAAAGCGAATTCCCGGTTACACAGGCCCAGCCGGCTGCGACGGTCGTCGCGCCCGCCGAGCCCACGCTGGCTGCACCGGTTGAAGCGCCGGCGCAACCTGAAGAAGCAGCCGTCATCTCCAAGGTGGTCATGGAGGTGAGGCAGCTGGTGGGCAAGTCGGAAGCAGAAATCGCAGCCTTGCTTGGCGCGCCGGTCGCCTGCGCGGACATCCACCGGGCGCGGCTGTGCAAGTATGGGCCGCACGAGGACGAGGTGCTGTTCGTGCGCGGCAAGGCCGACATGATCACGGTGCAGGGCATGGACGCCGTCGCTTTCAATGCCGATGCGCTCGACGCGCTGGGCCTAGAGCGGGCCACGCCTGACCACGCCGACGCGCACGCCATCCGCTGGGAATCGATCCCCGGCCTGGTGGAGGTGGCGGTGTTTCCGGGCACCGGCGATTACGTCGGCTACGCTTACGTCAAGGTCGGCAAGCACTGAAGCGCCCTTTCTCCGTGGTTGCCAGGAAAACGTGCTCTGACACCTGTTCTCGTCCTTGGGCGAGCATAGGTTTCAAGCGATGGTGGAGAAGACGCTCAATCGCCCCGCTGCATATCGGTCGGGTGGCAGGCCGAAGGTGAGCGGCGCTTGACTGCCTCCGTCCCCTATCGTCAGAGCCTTGCGCGACCGGCCGCGGTCAACGATACTTCGGCGATAAATACTTGGGGGCGTCACGATGCGGATACGGGCAATCATGATCGGCGCGGTCATGTCCATGGTCATCGGCCTCGCGCCGACCGGGGCGGACGCGCAGCAATGGCATGGCAACGTCAACGAGACGCCGATCTGAGGGAACGATCCCGCCGCCAGCCGTGAAACCACGGTAGTCTGCGAATCGCTCAATTACCAGCCGAAGACGTGCCCTGCCGATACTCAGGGCCAGGTCAAGCTCGTCACCCGGCTCGGCGGCGATTGCGGTCTCGGCGAAAGCTGGAACTTCGATGCGCACGCCGTTTACGTGCGTAGCGGCTGCCGCGGCGTGTTCACCGTGGGGCACGCGGGCGGTCCCCTTCCCGGCCAGGGCGCCGCGACGCCCGATTACCAGCGCGGCATCTTCCGCACCAACTGCCAGTCACTGAACTGGCAACCCAAGACATGCCCGGTCAACACGGCGGGGAATATCCGCCTGGATCATGTTATCGCGGGCGATTGCCGCCAGGGCACCACCTGGACCTATGACAGCGGCAACATCTACGTGCGCGGCGGCTGTCAGGCCGCGTTCGTCAGCGGTCCGGGCCTTGATGGCGGCGCGAACGACCCCGGCTTTCCGCCGCAGCCGTCGCTGCCGCCTCCGCCGGTGCGCAACGGCTTTGTCACCTGCCAATCGCAGAATTACCAGCCCGCCACCTGCGCCGCCGACACGCGGGGCCGCGCTGTCATTTCCCAGCGACTGGGCGGCGACTGCGTGCTCGGCCGCAACTGGAGCTTTGACAATCGCGCGATCTACGTCAGCCAGGGCTGCCGTGCCGTGTTCGCGGTGGCAGGCCAACCCTATTGATTGGTGAAGCAACGCTAAACGGTGTCGTCACTGGTCGCGCGAAACGATAGTCCAGGCGGGCTTTTCCAGACCCGTGACGGTGCGTCTGCAGAACAGGGGCCAGAGGGAATTTTCGATTCAAACGAATATTTCCTCTGGCCCCTTTGTTTCAATATTTCCTCTGGCCCATTTGTTTCGCCCCTTTGTTTCCGACCCCTTTGTTTGCTTCTGCAGATCAGGACCGCGTTCCCCGGACTTGGGTGAAGAACCTTTTGCTTTCAGTCGTACACAGTGATCATGGCTTGCCTTTGGCGGAAAGGACCACCTTGTCCCGGGTCTGGGTACTGAAGTCGCTGGCATCGTGGCGCTCGAGCAGCTGGCTGGACGGCTCACCCCAGGCACGGTTGACCTTGCGCCCACGCTGCACGGCTGGACGCATAGCAATCTCGTTGGTCCAGCGCAGCACATGCTTGTACTCGCGCACGGAGAGGAACTCGCCTGCCTCGTAAAGCTCGCCCGTGACCAGCGTGCCGTACCAGGGCCACACCGCCATGTCGGCGATGGTGTATTCGTCGCCCGCCAGGAAACGGTGCTCTGCCAGCCGGCGGTCCAGCACATCCAGCTGGCGCTTGACCTCCATGGCGTAGCGGTTGATCGGGTACTCGAACTTGGCGGGCGCATAGGCATAGAAATGGCCAAAGCCCCCGCCCAGAAAAGGCGCGCTGCCCACCTGCCAGAACAGCCAGCACAGGCATTCGGCGCGCGCCGCGCCGCTGGAGGGAAGGAAGGCGCCGAATTTCTCGGCCAGGTACTGCAG
>JAJAZJ010000351.1 GCA_026785795.1 Pseudoxanthomonas sp. | reverse complement strand
GCTTTCAAGCACCTCACAGCATTGCGGCTGTAGCTCAGTGGATAGAGTATTGGCCTCCGAAGCCAAGGGTCGTGGGTTCGATCCCCGCCAGCCGCACCATTCTTGGCTAAGCCGTTGATTCCCAGGGATTTTCTTGGTTCTGTGTTGCCTGCTACATCACCTTGCTACAAAGGCGGTGCTCTGTGACAGGACTTTATCGACGTTGGGGGTCTGTGGTGGGTGCATCTCTCCCGCCAGAGCTCCTTAGAGAGGGTGAGGGTAAGCGCCAATTTGTGCAGTCCACCTGGCCCAACTACGTCGGTTCACCCGTTCAACAGGTTTGCATCAAGGTCTTTGCATGCAGTGCCACATCCCGATGCGTGGCAAACCATACATCCGGCATTGCCTGCATGTGCCGAATCAGGTCTTCCAGAATGAACATGCGCGAGCGGTAGCCGATGACGTGCGGGTGCATGGTCAACAGAAACAGGCCGCCTTCCTCGTAAGCTGCGTCGAACTCGCGCCGGAAGATGTCCAGCACGGCGGTCGGTGCGGTGTAGGGCCGCAGTGCTGCAAATCGGTTCATGTTGAAGTAGACCGCGTCGTCGCGGATCCACTCGACCGGCAGCTCGACGATTCCGGTGCGCTCGCCGTGTTCTTCCAGTTCGTAGGGATCGTTGTCGGCCATCAGCGACGAATCGTAGAGCAGGCCCATCTCGCGCTGAATCTTCAGCGTTGCCGGTGAAAAGTCCCACGAGGGCGTGCGCATACCGACCGGGCGCACGCCGGTGATCCGGGTCAGTGTGTCGGACGAGCGCAGGTGCAACTCGCGTTCGTCCTTTTCAGTCAGTGCCGAATTGACCTCGTGAATCCAGCCGTGCAGGCCAATCTCGTGACCCTCGGCGATCACGCGGCGCTGTTCGTCCGGGTACAACAGCGCGGATACGGCAGGCACGAAGAAGGTCGCCGGAACCTGGGTGCGCTTGAGCAGTTCCAGGATACGCGGCACGCCGACCCGACTGCCATACTGGCCCCAGGACAGACGTCCGATGGATTTGCCGCCATCTCGCAGTTCGTTGGTGTCGTGGTCACTGTCGAACGACAGCGCCACGGCGCAGCGTTTGCCGCCCGGCCAACTGTCGGGGCGCAGGCTACGGCCCGCACGCACGTGGTTTATCCGGCGACGCCATTCCTCCTCGGGCCACTGCCAGGGTTCGAGGTCTTTTTGCACAATATCAAGCGGCATGGTGGGGTGTCTCCAAAGGAAAGTGGCAGGCGGTCTGGTGCAGTGCATGGACCGGAAGCAACACTGGCAGGTCTGTCCTGCAGCGGTCTTGCGCAAAGGCGCAGCGCTGGTGAAACGCGCATCCGCTTGGCGGGTTGATGGGGGACGGCAACTCGCCGCGGATCGGCCGGATGTCCTGTGCCAGCGCGCCGTCGGTCGCAAGCCGCGGCGCGCTGTCCAGCAGTGCGCGGGTATACGGGTGCCGTGGCGCGGTAAATATCTGTTCGGTTGGCCCGGTCTCGACGATGCGCCCCAGGTACATGATGGCCACACGGTCGCTCACGTGGCGCACCACGCTCAAGTCATGGCTGATGAACAGCATGGTCAGGTTCAGGTCGCGACGCAATTGCAGGAACAGATTGATGATCTGCGCCTGGATCGACACATCCAGTGAGGCCACCGGCTCGTCGCAGACCAGCGCGTCGGGCCGCATGGCAAGGGCGCGAGCGATCGCCACGCGCTGGCGCTGCCCGCCCGAGAACTGGTGCGGGAAGCGTTGTGCCGCAGCGGCGTCCAGGCCCACGGCGGTCAGCCAGCGCGTGACATCGCTGTCAGCCTGTGCACGTGTTATCAGCCCGTGAGCCAGTGGCCCCTCGGAGATGGTGTCTCCCACCCGCATGCGCGGGTTCAGGGAGGCATAGGGATCCTGGAACACCATCTGGATGCGCGTCGTCGTCTTGCGCCCGCCCGCCATCACGGGTTCCCCATCGACTGCAGCCTGGCCCATGGTGGGGCTGAGGATGCCGGCGGCCACGCGACCCAGGGTGGATTTACCGCAACCTGACTCGCCTACCAGACCCAGCGTTTCCCCTTGGGCCACTGCCAGGGATACGCCTTCCACCGCATGCACCACGGTCGGGCTGGCGCTGGACCCGGTGAGGCGTTTGGCAAGTCTCTCGGTGAATGGCGGGACTGAAGTGAAACGGCGCGTGATGTCGTCGAGGTGGATGAAGGTGTTCACGCTCCAATCTCCGCAGTAGCGTCAATATTCAAGGGATGGTAGCAGCGCCAGGTCCGGGCGTTGTCTATGGTTTGCGCTGGCGCCGTGCTGCAAATATCCGTGGCATGGGCGCAGCGTTCACGGAAGGCGCAGCCAGAGGGCAACGCTGTCAGTGCAGGTGTCGATCCGGGGATCTGCACCAGGTCGCGCCCGGGCGCAGCACGCGAAGGCAGGCTGTCGATCAGGCCTTGTGTGTACGGGTGGCGCGGTCGGCGCAGCACTTCGGCGGTCGGGCCTTCCTCAATCAGGCGTCCGGCATACATCACCAGCAGGCGTGACGCGAGCACGGACACGGTGGCCAGGTCGTGGCTGATCCAGACCAGGCTGACGCCAGCTTCATGCACCAGTGTTTTCATCTCGACCAGAATCTGCGCCTGGATCGATACATCGAGCGCTGTGGTCGGCTCGTCGCAAATCACCAATGCGGGCTGGTTGAGGAAGGCGATGGCAATAGCTACACGCTGTCGCATGCCACCTGACAGCTCGTGCGGGTAGGCGTCAAGCCGCCGCTCCGGGTCTGGGATGCCGACCTTGCCCAGCGCCTCGAGCGCGCGAATGCGCATTTGCGCGATGTCCGGTTGGCCATGGGCCCGCATCGCCAGTTGCATCTGCGCCGACACCGTCAGCACCGGATTCAGGGTGCTCATCGGATCCTGGAACACCATGGCGATGCGGCGCCCGCGAAGCGCCCGCAGTTGCCTGTGCGGCATGCCGATCAGCTCCTGCCCGTCGAGCTGCACCGACCCACCGGTGATACGCCCGGGCGCATCAATCAGGCCGAGGATGGAATACCCGGTAACGCTTTTGCCCGAGCCAGACTCGCCCACCAGCCCGACGATCTCACCGGCATGGACATCGAACGAGACGCCATCCACGGCGCGGGCGGTCCCGGCGCGTGTGGCGAACTCGGTAACGAGATCTCTGACTTCAAGCAAGACTGCGCTCATCGCTTGAGCCTCGGATTGAGCTGGTCGCGGATCTGGTCGCCCACCAGGTTGATGGCCACGATCAGCACGATCAGCGCAATGCCGGGATAGATCGATATCCAGTAGCGGCCCGACAGCATGTACTGAAAACCGTTGGCGATCAGCATGCCCAGCGAGGGCTCTGACACCGGCATGCCCAGGCCGAGGAACGACAGCGTGGCCTCCAGTGCAATCGAGCTGGCGACCTGCACCGTGGCCACGACGATCAGCGGTGGCAGGCAGTTGGGCAACACATGGCGGAAGGCGACGCGGGCGGAACTCAGCGGTGTCGACAAGGCTGCCTCGACATAGTCCTTGGAGCGTTCGGACGACGCCGCGCCGTGGGCGGTACGCGCAAAGTAAGCGTACTGCGCGGTCACCAGCGCCGCGATCAGCGGCCACTTGCCCTGGCCGAGCAGAGCGGAGAGCACCAGCGCCAGCAGGATGGCGGGGAACGACAACTGCAGGTCGATGATACGCATGATCAAGGTTTCGATGCGTCCGCCGGCAAAGCCAGCCAGCGTACCCAGCGAGGCGCCCAGCGCAAATGCGATCGCGCCGGCCATCAGGCCGACCTGCAGCGAGATGCGCAGCCCGTACAGAATGGCCGAATACAGGTCGCGTCCCTGCGAATCGGTGCCCAGCCAATAGGTGAAGCCCTTGCTGCCCACATGGCCTGGCGGCCGGCGGGCATCCATCAGCACCAGGTTGGACAGGTCGTACGGGTCCTGTGGCGTGATCCATGGCGCCAGCAGCGCCAGCAGCACGATCAGCGCGAGTACGAACAAGGCGACGACAGCGACACGATCCTGCGTGAACTCGCGTATGAAGCCGCGCAGCGGAGTTTCGATAAGCATGGTTCCGGCGTTCATGATGATTTGCGTGCGCGCAGGCGCGGATCGAGGGCAGCATAGGCAATATCCACCGTCAGGTTGATGGTGATGAACAGCAGCGCCACCAGCATCAGGTAGGCCACCATCACCGGCCGGTCCAGCGTCGAGATGGAATCGATGATCAGCTTGCCGACGCCGGGCCAGGAAAAGATGGTCTCTGTCACCACCGCGAACGCCAGCGTCGAGCCCAGCTCCAGGCCGAACACGGTGACCAGCGGGATGGCGATCAGGCGCAGCACGTGGTGGCGCAGGATGGTCCACTCGCTTTCGCCCGCAGCGCGCGCAAAGCGCACGGTGTCGGTCAGCATGACTTCGCGTGTGCCAGCGCGCGCCAGCCGGATCAGCAGCGCCAACTTGAACAGCGCCAGGTTCACCGCTGGCAGCAGCATGTGCTTGAGTCCGTTGCCGGTCAGGAAACTCCACTCGATGCCGAACAACATGACCGTGTCACCGCGCCCTCCGGCGGGCAGCAGCCCCATGTTGACGGCGAACACGAAGATCAAAATCAGGCCTATCCAGAACGAGGGCACTGAAAAGCCCAGCACCGACACGCCCATGATGGCGCGGGCCGCCACACTGTTTGGCGCGTAGCCGGCGAACATGCCCAGTGGCACGCCAAGCAGCGCGGCACCGAAGACGGCCGTCAAGGTGATTTCCAGCGTCGCTGGCAGGCGCGACAGGATCAGGTCGAGCACCGG
>JAJAZJ010000350.1 GCA_026785795.1 Pseudoxanthomonas sp. | reverse complement strand
GTGGTGGAACTGGTTGCGCTGGAAGACGCGCAGATCAAGTACTCCACCGTGCAGAACTGGTATCCCGGCGACGAAAACGGCAAGGGTGGCATCTACAACTTCGTGACCAAGCGAGCCGAATGCCGCGGTGCGCGCAGCAAGGTCAGCTGGACGCAGGTGGAAACGGGCTCGGCGATCACCTGGAAATACCCTAGCTGCGTGCTGCTGGGCGACGACTCGACCGGTGAATTCCATTCCGTTGCCCTCACCCATCACCGCCAGCAGGCCGACACCGGCACCAAGATGATCCATATCGGCAGGAACACCAAGTCGAAGATCGTCAGCAAGGGTATCAGCGCCGGCCGCGGCCAGAACAGCTATCGAGGCTTGGTCAAGGTGGAGAAGTCCGCCGCCGGCGCCCGCAACCACACCCAGTGCGACAGCCTGCTGATCGGCAAGCAGTGCGGCGCGCACACCTTCCCGTACATCGAGGTCAAGCACCCAGACGCCATCGTCGAGCATGAGGCCACCACGTCGAAGATTTCTGACGACCAGATGTTCTACTGCCGCGCGCGAGGCATCAGCCAGGAAGACGCGGTGTCGCTGATCGTGGACGGCTTCTGCAAGCAGGTATTCCGCGAACTGCCGATGGAATTCGCGGTGGAGGCGAAAAAGCTGCTGGAAGTGTCACTGGAAGGATCAGTGGGATGATGCTGCGACGCATACGACTGCTGTTACTTGCTGGCGCATGCATGGCGGGCGCCGCCTGTCATGCCCAGCCAGCGGCCGCACCCGTTGCCGGACTCGACAAGCCCGACACCGACTTGCGCGTCATTCCGGCAACGCAGATGCCGTCGCCTCGCGCGGCACACTCGGCCACAAAGCTTGCGGATGGTCGCGTGCTGATTGCCGGCGGCTGCGCAGCGGACGGCTGCGAGGAAGGTATTGCCGGTGACGCGATCCTGTTTGATCCCGCGACCGGCGTGTTTTCGCCTACGGGCGCGCTGCTGCAGCCGCGCGTCGGCCATCGGGCTGTCGCACTATCCGACGGATCGGTACTGTTGTTCGGTGGGTTTACCCAGGCCGGTGTCACTGATAATGTTGAGCGCTACGTCCCCAGGGACGGGCGATTCGAAGCACATGGACGCATGCTGCAACCACGCGACGGATTCAGCGCGACGCTACTCGGCGACGGCATTGTCCTCCTCGCAGGCGGCTACGCCGACGGCATGCAGCGACTGACGACCGCCGAACGCTATGATCCGGCGACTGGACGCTCACGCAGCGTCGGCATTATGTCGGCGCCGCGCATGTCTCACACCGCCACCTTGTTGCCGGATGGTCGTGTGCTGGTCGCAGGTGGCTCGCGTTCCAGCCGCGAAGTGCACGCCTCGCTTGAGTTATTCGATCCCGCGACCGACCGCTTCTTACCCGCCGGCACCTTGTCCAGCGCCCGCCACAAGCATGCGGCGGTTGCGCTCGGTGACCAGGTGCTCTTGTTCGGCGGTGCATCGATTCCCGAGGAAGACAACCACTTCAACGACGGCGAATGGTGGACACCGCAAGGCGTTAATCCGGGGCCACGCATGGCCGCAGGTCGCTACAAGTTCCTCGATTCACTGGCGATGCTCGACGATGGCCGCGTGCTGGTGACGGGGGGTGGCGTGAGCCCTGAAGTGCTCGACGCCAAGGGCTCCGCGTTCCAGGCGCTTGACGGCACGATCGGCCAGCGCCTCGCCTTCAGCACCGCGACCCTGCTTGATGACGGTCGCATCCTTGTCGCCGGCGGCTATGACTCCAACATTCGCGTGAGCCGAAATGCGTGGATTGTTGAAGACATCGCAGGCGGGGCAAACCCCAACACATCGGACACGAACTGAAATGCTGAAAATCGAAAACCTCCACGCCAGCATCGGCGGCAAGGAAATCCTCAAGGGCCTGTCGCTGGACGTGAAGTCCGGCGAGGTGCATGCAATCATGGGTCCAAATGGCTCAGGCAAGTCCACGCTTGGCAATATCCTGGCTGGACGTGACGGCTATGAAGTCACCGAAGGCTCGGTGACCTACCAGGGTCAGGACCTGCTGGAACTGTCGCCCGAAGCACGCGCCGCTGCCGGCGTGTTCATGGCCTTCCAATACCCGGTGGAAATTCCGGGCGTCAACAACACCTACTTCCTGCGTGCGGCGCTCAACGCCCAGCGCAAGGCGCGTGGCGAAGACGAGCTGGATTCCATGCAATTCCTCAAGCTGGTGCGCCAGAAACTGGCCGTGCTGCACCTGAAGGACGAGCTGCTGCATCGCGGCGTCAACGAGGGTTTCAGCGGCGGCGAAAAGAAGCGCAACGAGATCTTCCAGCTGGCCGTGCTGGAGCCCAAGCTGGCGATCCTGGACGAAACCGACAGCGGCCTTGACATCGACGCGCTGAAGAACGTCGCCGACGGAGTCAACACCCTGCGCTCGCCCGACCGCGCCTTCCTGGTCATCACCCACTACCAGCGCCTGCTCGATTACATCAAGCCGGACCTGGTGCATGTACTGGCCGAGGGTCGCATCGTGGAAAGCGGCGGGCCGGAGCTTGCGCTGGAGCTTGAAGCGCATGGCTATGCATGGCTGAAGGATCGGGTCACGCCAGAGAAGGCGGCCTGATGAGCGCCCTTCTGGATTCGCTGGCCAGTGCATTCAAGGGAGACGCCTCGCGTCGCCTCGTGCTCCATGAAGCCCTGCGCGACGGCCTGCCCGGACCGCGCAGCGAGGCATGGAAGTACACCTCGCTGCGTGCGCTGGAGCGTCGCAGCTTCGCTGCCGTTGACAAGGCTCCGGAACCAGCAAGCGAACTTCTCGCGGACATACCTGCGCCCAGAGTGGTTTTCGTCAATGGGCGTCATTCGCCGTCCTTATCCAGCACCGAACCGCTGCCGAACGGCGTCAGCCTGCAGCTGCTTTCCGACGTGCTGGCAGCAGGCAGTGATTCGGCCCGATTCCTTGCCCGCCGCTTCGAACGCCATGACGAAATATTCGCCCGGCTCAACGCGGCACTCAGCAATGAAGGCGTGGTTCTGCGTGCGGAGGCCGGTGCAGGCAGCGAAACGCCTCTGCATCTGG
>JAJAZJ010000349.1 GCA_026785795.1 Pseudoxanthomonas sp. | reverse complement strand
GGCCTGTCCAACGCAATCCCCGAACTGCTCCACGACTCCGGCGTAGGCGGGGTCATCGACCTGGACCAGGTGCCCAGCGACGATCCTTCGCTGTCGCCCATGCAGCTGTGGTGCAACGAATCGCAGGAGCGCTACGTGCTGGGCGTGGCCCCGGAGCGCTTGGCCGAGTTCGCCGGGATATGCGCACGCGAGCGTTGCCCGTTCGCCGCGGTGGGCGTGGCAACCAAGGAAGAGCGTCTGCTTGTGGGGTATCTGGGCGGGAATCGGGAGTCGGGAGTCGGGCGTCGGCAAGAGCCGGTCGCATCCGATGTGTCCGGCGCCGCGCTTTCCGCTGCGTACGCTTCCCCATTCCCCATTTCCCATTCCCTGCAACACCCGATCGACCTGCCGATGGACGTGCTGTTTGGCAACGCGCCGAAGATGCATCGCCATGCCGTGCGACCGCCAGCCGCACCCTGGCCGATGCTGGACACCACTGGGATTGACCTGCACGCCGCCGCCCTGCGCGTGCTGGCGCATCCCTCGGTGGCCAGCAAACAGTTCCTGGTCACCATTGGCGATCGCAGCGTGGGTGGGCTGACGGCGCGTGACCAGATGATCGGGCCGTGGCAGCTGCCGCTGGCCGATTGCGCCATCAGCTTTTCGGGTTTTGACGGGACCGCGGGCGAGGCCATGGCCATTGGCGAACGCACGCCGCTGGCCCTGCTTGACGCTGCGGCCTCTGCACGGATGGCGGTGGGCGAGGCGATCACCAACCTGTGCGCCGCGCCGGTGGCATCGCTCGACCGGATCAAGCTGTCCGCCAACTGGATGGCCGCGGCCAACCACGCCGGCGAGGACGCGCTGCTGTTCGATGCGGTGAAGGCGGTGGGCCTGGAGCTGTGCCCGCAGATGGACCTGAGTATTCCGGTGGGCAAGGACTCGCTGTCGATGCAGGCCCAGTGGCAGGTCGACGACACCGCGCACAAGTCGGTCTCGCCGGTCTCGCTGGTGATCACTGCGTTCGCACCGGTCATGGACGCGCGCCAGCGGCTCACCCCCCTGCTGTCACGCGAAGAGGACAGCGAGCTGTGGCTGATCGGGCTGGGTGCGGGTAAACAGCGCATGGGCGGATCGGTGCTGGCGCAGTGCCATCCGCACGCCGGCGGCAGCACCGAGCTGCCCGCATTCGGCGGCGCGGTCCCGGACCTGGACGATCCGCAGCGCCTGCGCGACTTTTTCGAACTGATCCGCGTTGCGCGCGAGGCCGGCGTGTTGCTGGCCTACCACGACCGCAGCGACGGCGGCGCATTCGCCGCCCTGTGCGAAATGGCCTTCGCCTCGCACTGCGGCCTGGATATCCAGCTGGACGGTTGGGGCGACGATCCCTTCCGCACCCTGTTCTCCGAGGAGCTGGGAGCGGTGGTGCAGGTGGCCAGCGAAGACCGGGCCGCGTTCGCAGACCTGGTGGAACGCCACGCATTGACCGAGTGCGCGCAGCGCATCGCCAGGCCGACCAGCTCCCCCGTGATCCGCATCGTGCAGGCAGGCGAGATAGTGACGCAGTGGCGCTGGGAAGCGCTGTTCGACGCGTGGTGGTCGGTGACCCATGCGCTGCAGAAGCTGCGCGATAACCCGGAAAGCGCGGACCAGGAGCGCGCGCTCGCCGGCAACTTCAGTGCGCCCGGCCTGCGCCCGAAGCTGAGCTTCGACCCCGCCGAAAACATCGCAGCGCCTTACCTCAACCGGGGCGTGAAGCCGAAGGTCGCCATCCTGCGCGAGCAGGGCGTCAACGGCCAGATCGAGATGGCCGCCGCGTTCGATCGCGCCGGTTTCTCCGCCATCGACGTACACATGAGCGACCTGATCAGTGGCCGAGTGTCCCTGGATCAGTTCACCGGCCTGGCGGCCTGCGGCGGCTTCAGCTACGGCGACGTGCTCGGCGCCGGTCGCGGCTGGGCAACCTCCATCTTGGAGCGCGGCGCACAGCGCGATGCGTTTGCTGCGTTCTTTGCACGCGCAGATACCTTCTCGCTAGGCGTCTGCAATGGCTGCCAGATGATGAGCCAACTGAAGGACATCATTCCCGGCGCCGCCCATTGGCCGCGTTTCCTGCGCAATCGCAGCGAACAGTTCGAGGCCCGCCTGTCGCTGATCGAGGTCGTGGACTCGCCGTCGATCCTGCTGCAGGGCATGGCAGGCTCGCGCCTGCCGGCGGTGGTCTCGCATGGCGAGGGCCGCGCTGACTTTGAGGGCGATGACCAGCACACGGCAAGCGTGGCCCTTCGCTTCGTGGACGGCCACGGCTCGGTCGCCAGCGACTATCCGCTCAACCCGAACGGCTCTGCCGGCGGAATCACCGGCCTGACCACCCCCGATGGCCGCGCCACCATCCTCATGCCGCACCCGGAACGCACCCTGCGCAGCGCCAACCTCAGCTGGCATCCCGCTGGATGGCCTGATGACTCGCCCTGGCTGCGGATGTTCCGCAATGCGCGCGCCTGGGTAGCCTGACCGGCAAGCGTATTGAAGCCGGAAGCAGATTCGGCGCGCACTGCAAGCATCGATCAGCTCGACCCAAGCCTGTTAGAGTGCAGATCGGCTCAAACGCGGGGTCCTGTGTGAACGCAGCGTATTCGCCCGGGACAGACCCGCCGCAGCCCGGGATGGAGGCTGCAGAACAGGTGATCGTTGCGGCCCTGCTTGAGAAAGGCCGCCTGAAGGAGGCCGATTTAGCGCGCGCCAGGCGCCTACAGCAGGAAACCGCAGGCGGCCTGCTTTCACTGCTTGGCCGCCTTGGGCTCGTATCCGAACGTGACCACGCCGAAACCTGCGCCGAGGTCATGGGCCTAGGGGTGCTGCACGCCAAGGCCCTGCCCGACGTGCCGCCGCAAGGTCTGCCTGACCCGCAGCCGCTGTCCCCACGCTTCATGCGCCAGTTCCACGTGTGCCTGCTGGGCGAAAGCAACGGGTCGCTGGACCTGTGGCTGGCCGATCCCTGTGACCCCTATGCAGTCGAGGCGGTGCAGCTGGCCACCGGCATGCCGGTACGACCCTGGGTGGGCGTGCGCTCGGAAATCGACGAGCTGATCGAGCGCTGGCATGGCCAGGGCCGCAGCGCGATGGGCAGCATCGTGGAAGATGCAGCTGCAGAAACCACCGGCAACCTCGACGACGTCGAGCACCTGCGCGACCTCGCTTCCGAAGCGCCGGTGATACGGCTGGTCAACTTGGTCATCCAGCGCGCGGTCGAGCTGCGTGCGTCGGACATCCACATCGAGCCGTTCGAGAACCGGCTGAAAGTCCGCTACCGCGTTGATGGCGTGCTTGAGGAAGGCGAAAGCCCGCCGGCCAATTTGACCGCGGCGGTGATCAGCCGGGTCAAGATTATGGCCAAGCTGAACATCGCCGAGCGCCGCCTGCCGCAGGATGGCCGCATCATGCTGCGCGTGCAGGGCAAGGAGCTGGACCTGCGCGTCAGCACCATGCCAACCGCGCATGGCGAATCGGTGGTGATGCGATTGCTGGACCGCGAAACCGTCGTGTTCGATTTCCACAAGCTGGGCTTCACCGACCACTTCCTGCCCCGATTCCAGAAAGTGCTGGAG
>JAJAZJ010000348.1 GCA_026785795.1 Pseudoxanthomonas sp. | reverse complement strand
GCGGAAGCAGCTGTCCAGCGCCTCGTCGAAGGCGATGGCGATGTGCCGTGGCCGCTCCTGCTCCATCAGCTCCAGCAGGAAGCGGGCGAAGCCGTGCACCGCGTTGGTGGGCCAGCCATCGGCATCATGGAACTGGTTGGGCATGGAGTGCCAGGCACGGAACACGTAGATGCTGGCGTCCACCAGGTATAGCGGCGGCTTGATGGCGGGATGCTGCGCCTGCTCAGGCATGGGGCAGCCAGTCCGAGAGCAGGGCGGCGGCGTCTGGGCGGTCGCGTTCCGGCACCTCGAGACGCGGAGTGCCGATATGGATGAAGCCCACGATCTTCTCGCCGGGCTGCAGCCCCAGGCTGGCAGCGATGGCCGGATCGTAGGCCGCCCAGCCGGTCAGCCACTGGGCCCCGAAGCCCAGCGCCTGGGCGGACTGCAGCAGGGCAAAGCACACGCTGCCGGCGCTGAGCAGCTGCTCCTGTTCCGGCACCTTGTGGCCGGGCGTCAGTCTGGCGATCACCGCCACGATCACCGGCGCGTGGTTGAAGCGCTCGCGGTCCTTGAGCACGGCGGCCTGCGGAGCCTCGGGATCCAGGGCCAGGGCGCGGGCCACCAGCGACTCGCCCAGCGCCATGCGCGCGTCCCCGGCGATGCGCAGGAAGCGGAACGGCACCAGCTTGCCGTGGTCCGGTACGCGCACCGCCGCCTGCAGCATGGCGAGCAGGGTGGTCTGGTCCGGGCCTGGCTCGCCCAGCTGCCGGGACGGGAGCGAGCGGCGGGCATTCAGGATTTGCAGCGCGTTGTCCGTAATCATTGGGTTCACGATAAGATCGTAAGGGTCACGTTGAAGTTGTGACGCGGTACCCGTTGCCCCAAGCTGGTCACGGGTGCCAGCCTTAAAGTGTCCGGTGTATCAGTGTAGCGCTGCTGCATCGACCCACCCAATCCGCACCAGGTATCCATGTCCAAAGCCACGCCAACGCTTTCCAACGCCAACCCGCGCCTGCTGGCGCTGGTGCGGGAAACCGTGCTGTCGCCGCTGCTGGACGCGTTTGCCGACACCATCGATGGGCTGAGGGAACCCCTGCTGCAGCAGGCCAACCGCCTGGAGCTGGACCATGCGCCGTTCCTGGACGGGTTGTTCCAGCTGCGCCACCAGAGCGACCCCATGCTGGCCAGCTACCGAGCGCATCTGGTCCGGGCCTGGCAGGCGCTGGAGTCCGGCACGCGCCTGTCCACCGACCTGGTCGCGGAGTTCGAAACCGCCCACCTGGACCTGGTCAAGCACGAAGAGCTGGAGCTGCAGCTTGCGATCCACCACCTGGCCGAGGTCCTGGCGCGGGAATGGAAGAACGAACTGCTGGCGCTGAACAACTACCTCAACTGGGTAGATCCGGCGCTGCGCATGGACGCAGACACCAATCCGTTTTCTCCCGCGCAGATTTCGGTGGCCGTCTACCACGGCTTCAGCCAGTCGAAGCTGGCGCCGCAGGTCAGGCTGGCGGCGATCCGCTGCTGCGAGCGCGACCTGGTGGAACTGGTCGGGCCCATCTACGAGGCGGTCCAAGCGTGCCTGATGCGCGAGTTCGGGGTGCCGGACAAGCTGTCGGCACGTTCCCGGGCGGGCTCGCAGATCCCCAGCTCCGAAACCGAGGAGGATGCAGAGGAGCCTGACTGGATCACGCGCTTCTTCCTGGAATGGAACGAGGGCGATGCCCCGGCAAACGCCAAGGCCAAGCCGGCTACCCCGGCACCCGCCAAGGCCGTTGACAGCAGCCTGCCTCCTGCGCTGCACCAGCTGCTGGAAGAGTCGCGGCTGGCGCGGGAGGCGCTGGCCGGCACGACTCCCGCGCCCACCGCCAAACGCACCACGCTTTCGCAGCGGGAACTGCTGTCCATCGTGACCCTGCTGCAGATCGCTCCGGACCAGACCATCGCTACGTTGGTGCACCCACCGGGCGCGTTGCTGGAGCGGCTGAAGTACGAGATGTTCCAGACCGCCAGGCTGCTCGGCGTAGAGCCCGGCGCGGTCAAGCTGGCCGAGGCCGACGAGAACATCATCGACCTGATCGGCATGCTGTTCCAGGTCATGTTCGATGAGTGCGACCTGACCCGTGGCCAGCGCCAGGTCCTGGCCAAGCTGATCGCCCCCGTGACGAAGGTCGCACTGCAGGACCGGCAGCTGTTCCTGCAATCCACCCATCCGGCGCGGCGCCTGCTCAACATCCTGGCCGAGGCCTGCGAAGGCAATCGCGGCGAAACCGAGGAAGAACGGGCCCTGCTGCAAAAGGTGGAAGCCACGGTCAACCGGCTGGTGCTGGAGTTCAACGAAAGCCAGTCGGTGTTCCGCACCCTGCGCGGTGATTTCAACGCCTACTACGGCCTCCATCGCCGGGCTGCGGAGCTGGCCGAGCGCGAAACCGCCGAGCTCCAGCGATTGGAGGACGCGCTGGAAAAGGCCAGGGTGACCGCGCGGGCCACCCTGGATGCGCGGCTGGAAGGGCGCGCGCTGCCGCTGCCGGTCAAGTACCTGCTGCAGGCCGATTGGGTGCCGTATGCGGCGGGCCTGGAAGTCAACGGCAAGCCGCAGGCCGCGCTGGCCCAGATAGATGGCCTGCTGCAGGCATTGGACTCCGCGCGCAGGGGCGATCCGCAAGCTAGCGGGGCATGGGAGGCCGTGGTGGACTGGCTGCAGCCGGTGTGGATGGCATCGGGCAAGGACCGGGCCGAAATCGCACGCCTGCGCAGCACCATGCTGGAGGCCCTGCGGCACATGGCGCGCAATCCTGTCAGCCTGGTCCCCGATTCGGCACAGCCCGAAGCCGGTGGGCTGGAAACGGTGTTTCCGCCGCCGTCGGCGCCTTCGGTGATCGGGCCGCTGACTGCAGAAGAGCTGCAGGCAGCGGTGGATTTCGACAACGTCACCGCCGAGTACTTCAGCGCGCTCAAGGTCGGCACCTGGCTGGATTTCATCGATCGGGACAACCGCGCGCAGGCCGGCAAGCTGTCGTGGGTGAGCCCGATTTCGTCGCGGCTGCTGTTCGTCAACCGCGCCGGGGTACGCATCTGCGTGGCTTCGCCGGAGGAGCTGGCGATCATGGTCAAGCTCAACCGCCTGCGCCTGCATCGTGACGATGACGCGTTCTACAGCGCCATGCAGGGCGTGATCGACCGCCTGGAACCCGCCGCCGCCTGATCGGCCGGACGGGTCTGCCGCGTGCGCCGCCCCGCGCCAGGGATCCTGCAGAAAACCGCATCTGCGTCGCGTTTTGGGACACACGCACGAATCGGTACCGGCGAACTGGGCATCCAGTCACTAAAGAAGCGGCGCGCTGTTCCTAAGATCAGCGCGAAGAAGCTGTGGCCATTGCCTGGCCTGGCGCCCACTCGGTCCTTCCCCCGGAACCAAGCCCATGGCCCTGATCCCTTCAAGTATCGACACCCGCGGCCGCGACCGGCGCCTGCTCGACCAGGCGCGCGCCGCCGCCGTTGCCCCATTGGCCGACAGCTTCGCCGTTGCCCTGTCCCGATTCGACGACGCGCTGTTCGACCGCGCCGAGCGCGCCGGCCATAGCCAGCTGGCGTTCCTTGACGGGATGCGCGAGCTGCGCCGCCGTCGCAATGAAATCAACACGCGCTTCCGCGCCCACCTGGACGAGGCCTGGCAGTCGCTGGAATCAGGCGAGCCGCACTCGGCTGAAAGCGCGCTGGCCGATACCAGCCTCACCCTGAGCCTGGTCTCCGACCAGGAGCTTGAATCCCGCCTGGCCGCGCGCAACCTGGCCGGGGTAATCCTGCGTGACTGCAAGGCCGTGCTGGCCCACCTGGACTGCAGGCTCGGCTGGATCGCCGGCGACCTGATCCTGGACGCCGACCACAATCCCATTGGCCCGGAACATGTCGGCGTGGCCGTGCATGAGGCATTCGCCACCTGCGAATTGAGCCTGGAAGTGCGGCTGGTGGTGATCAAGCTGTGCGAGCGCGACCTGGTCCCGGCCATCGCGCGCGTCTATGAAGCCCTTGACCAGCGGCTGGTGCAGGCCGGCGTACTGCCGGAAATTCCGGCCGCGCGCGGTCCGCTGCGTCCGAATCCTGCGCGCGCCGGTCAGTCGGAGACCCAAGCCCGCGAGGATCAGGACGCAGAAGACAGCACACCGGCGTGGGCGGCGCGCTTCACCCAGCGCATGGCCGGGATGCGCGGCGGCATGCAGGCCGCGATGCAGCAGGGCAGCATGGGCGACGGCGCGCAGGGGGTACTGCTGGAAGCCCTGCACCATCTGCTGCAGGAATCGCGCGGCGGCCGCAGCTTCGAAAGTGATCGTTTGCAGCACGCTTCCGGCGGCGAGCACAACCGGCCAATGTCCCAGCGCGAGATGCTGTCGGTGCTGTCGCTGCTGCAGAGCGCGCCCAGCGCAACCCTGCGTGCGGCCATCGGTGACACAAGTGAATCGCTGGCCCAGCGCCTGAAAAGCGAAGTGCTGAGCAGCGCCACCCAGCTGGGCATGGACCCGGCCAGCGCGCGCCTGGCCCCGGTGGACGAGGATGCGATCGACCTGGTCGGCATGCTCTTCGACGTGATGCTGGACGAGCGTGACCTGGAAGGCCGCCCGCGCGAACTGATCGGCCGGCTGGTGGTGCCGTTCGTGAAGGTGGCCCTGCTGGACCGGCGCATGTTCGTGCAGAAGACCCACCCGGCGCGACGCCTGCTCAACGTGCTGGCCGAGGCCTGCGAAGGCAACAGCGGCGAAAGCGCCGGCGAGCGCGCGCTGATGGCCAAGGTGGAGGAAGTGGTGGGCCGCCTGACCGCCGAATTCAACGAGAACCTGGCCATCTTCCTGACCCTGGAGGAGGAGTTCCGCGATTTCCTGGCCCAGCACAAGCGCCGCATCGAAATTACCGAACGTCGTGCCGCCGAGATCCAGAGCGGGCAGGAGCGCCTGGAGACCGCGCGCGTGCGCACGCATCTGGAGCTGGCAATGCGCCTGGATGGGCACCGCGTGCCGCAGGCTATCGATGACTTCATGCGCCAGCCGTGGGCGCATCACGCCACCATGACCGTGCTGCGCGAGGGCGAGGAAGGCGGGGGCCTGGCCGATGCCCTGGCCCTGGCGGACGGGGTGATGGAAGAACTCGGCGAGGCCCAGCGCCAGATCATCGGCAAGCCTTGGCTGCAGGCCTGGCGGCCTTCGCTGCAGAAGGTCTTCACCAGCGTCGGCATGAACCCGGACGCGGCCAGCAGCGCGATTGATGCGCTGCACGACACCCTGCAGGCGGTGGCCGCCTCGCGACCTGACCTGGAGAAGCAGCTGCCGCCGCTGCCGCCCGTGGTGCTGCCCAAGCCGTTGGAGGACGTAGTGACCCCGATCCACTTGGTGGGCGGGACCGACACGCTGGATTTCGACAGCACCGACGCGGAGCACTTCCGCAAACTGCCCGTCGGTACCTGGCTGGACTTCATCGACAAGAACAACAAGCTGCAGGCCGGCAAGCTGTCGTGGGTGAGTCCGATTTCCTCGCGCTTTCTGTTCGTGAACCGACGCGGGGTGCGCTTCTGCGTGGCCTCGCCGGAGGAGCTGGCGGTGATGGTGCGGCTGGGACGCCTGCGCAAGCATGTGGACGAGGATGCGTTCGACAGCGCGATGCTGGGGGTGATTGATCGGTTGGATACGGACAAGGCGGCGGCCAGCGCCTGATCCATTTGGCGTCTGTCCAGTTCTCCGCGTCTCCAGTACTCAGCAATCGAAATTGTGCTGATCTAGGCGCAAGCTGGGATCGACCTTGGTTCTGACTTTTGCTGCTCGTCATCCCAGCGTATGCCGGGATGCAGCGACTTCCTTTTTGGCGAACACATAGAAATTCAAGGCTTTCGCGCTGGGCGCGAGCCACTTTCTTTGCTTGTGCAAAGAAGCACCCCACAACAGCCGAATGGCTGGTCAAGTAACCACTGCGTAGCTCAAGCGGAGCGAACGGCGCAGCCGGCCCGAAGGGCGAAGGGCAGGATGCCCGGAGTAAAGAAAGCACACCCTAGCGACGCGCCCGACCAGCTGCGCAGGTCGGGTTCGCAAGCAGACCGGGAATTTCCGGAAGGCACATCCCTGTGCCGTCCGGAAACGACGCACATCCTGCGCGCCGCCCCTGCGGGGTTCTACCAGCCTGCATGCCGCGTTTCACGTAAATTACAGGGCAAAAGCAACAAAAGCGCCAAAGCCAGGCCGCGCATACGCACAGATGCGGCCCTGCCTCCCGCGCTTTGCTAGCATCGGCAGTCTGCAACCTAGGGACAAGGGTGAGATGGCGATCGAAGTGCTGGTGTTGAGGGAGGGCGCACCCGGCGAGCGTCGCGTGGCGGCGACTCCGGAAACCGTCAAGAAACTGGTGGCCACCGGGGCCAGCGTGCGCGTGGAGCGGGGCGCGGGACTAAGCGCTGGGTTCGTGGATCAAGCCTATGTGGACGCCGGCGCAGGGCTGGCCGATGCCGAGGCGCGCGCGCAGGCCGACCTGGTGCTGTGCGTGCAGCCGCCGGATGCCGGTGCGATCGGCCAGCTCAAGCAGGGCGCCACCCTGGTGGGCATGCTGCAGCCAGAGGCCGATGCGGCGCGCGGCGACGCGCTCAAGGCGCGCGGCATTGTTGCCTTCCCGCTGGAAAAACTGCCGCGCACCACGCGTGCACAGGCCATGGACGTGCTGAGTTCACAGGCCGGCATGGCCGGTTACAAAGCGGTGTTGATCTCGGCGCAGCTGGCGCCGCGCTTTTTCCCCATGCTGACCACGGCCGCGGGCACCATTCGTCCCTCAAAGGTGTTGATCGTGGGTGCCGGCGTGGCCGGACTGCAGGCCGTCGCCACGGCCAAGCGCCTGGGTGCGCAGGTGGAAGGCTTCGACGTGCGCCCCGAAACGCGCGAGCAGATCGAGTCCTTGGGCGGCAAGTTCCTGGACCTGGGCGTGAGCGCGGCGGGCGAGGGCGGCTATGCGCGCCAGCTCACCGAGGAAGAGCGCGCCGAGCAGCAGCGCCGCCTGGCCGATCATCTGAAAGGCATCGACGTGGTGGTCTGCACCGCCGCCGTGCCCGGTCGTCCCGCGCCCAAGATCATCACCATGGCGATGGTGGAAGCGATGAAGCCGGGCAGCGTGATCGTGGACCTGGCCGCGGAAACCGGCGGCAACTGCGAGGCCACCCAGCCCGGCCAGACCGTTGAACACAACGGCGTCACCATCGCCGGACCCCTGAACCTGGCCAGTATGGGCGCAGTACACGCCAGCGAGATGTATTCGCGCAACGTCTACAACTTCGTGGCCCTGTTCGTGAAGGACGGCGCGGTCAACTTCGACTGGAGCGATGAGCTGCTGGCGAAGACGAGATGGCCGGAACCAGGTGGTGATGTGCAGGTCGCCTGAGTTGATCGCGGTTGCTTGCAGCTTGATTCAAGCTCGCCAAGCGGGCGCATCCCAGGGCTGATTCACCGCCCCGGTGGAGGCTACGGCATTGCCTTGGGCGGGTTCTTCTGCACCCAGGTACGGCGTTGCTCGGGGGTCATGCCTTTCCACTGCTCGCGCAGCTGTACCCGCTGCTCTGGGGTCAGCTCCTGCATGCGCTCGAACAGTGCGCGGGCATCCTGGCGCTGCTGCGGGTCCATGCCTTCAAATCGGCGCATGCCCTTGCGGGCCTG
>JAJAZJ010000347.1 GCA_026785795.1 Pseudoxanthomonas sp. | reverse complement strand
GCCCTGTGATGTCTGCCGCGTCAAGTATTCCATACCTTCAGACACGACGGACTCTGCTTGGGCTCGCCCTGTACTGAAGCGAGCCCAAAGCCGCATGGGCCGCCTGCGGCCAGGGGTGCGCTGGAACTGCAGTGCGGGCCAGGTGGGATGAACTCGGAACATCCATGTGCCCCGCCCTGCGGGCGGCCGCGCCGTGCACAACGGCAGTCCTGCCGTTCTGTCGAATTGGGTTCGCTCAACATCCGCGCTCTCCGCCAGACACGCAAAAGCCCCCTTGCGGGGGCCTTGGCCGGTGGGCATGGAGTGGGATGCACTCGGCACATCCCTGTGCCTCGCCCTGCGGGCGGCTGCGCCGTGCAGAACGGCAGTCCTGCCGTTCTTTCTAACTGGGTTCTCTCGACGTCCGCGCTCTCCGCCAGACACGCAAAAGCCCCCTTGCGGGGGCCTTGGCGTGTCTGGCGGAGAGGGTGGGATTCGAACCCACGGTTGGCTTACACCAACGCCTGATTTCGAGTCAGGTACATTCGACCACTCTGCCACCTCTCCGGTCGCCCCGCGGGTGCAGGCGGGGGTAGGAATGATACGGGCGCGGCGGCTTGTGGACAAGCAGGGCTGGCACCGTCGGCCAACTTGCGCTGAACCGGCAGCCGCCGCGGTCGCGGCCCTGCTTGCCGGGTGTCCGATTCCCCGCGATCATGACGTTGAACCCGATACGGACCATCGGACTCTTTCCATCAGGGCAACATGATCGAATTCGGACACCTGACCCATGTGGGCCTGCGCCGCGACTTGAACGAAGACACCTACTACGGGGACAGCCAGCTGGGGCTGTGGCTGGTGGCAGACGGCATGGGCGGCCACGCCTGCGGCGAAGTAGCCAGCGCCCTGGCCCGCGAAACCATCGTCCGCGAGATCCGCGAAGGCAGGCCACTTGTGCAGGCCATTCGCATTGCCGACGAGGAAATCATCCGCACCTCCAGGCGCCGCAACGACACCTTGCCCATGGGCACCACCGTGGTCGCGGTGCGCGTGCACGGCAACCGCTTCGAGGTCGCCTGGGTCGGCGACAGCCGCGCGTACCTGTGGCGCGACGGCCACCTGGCCCAGCTCAGCCAGGACCACAGCTTCGTGCAGGGCCTGATCGCCCAGGGCGCACTGACCAGTGAACAGGCGCGCAACCATCCGCACCGCAACGTGGTGACCCAGGCGCTTGGGGTCACCGATCCCAACCATCTGAACGTGGAGACCATGACCGGCGAGCTGCGTCCCGGCATGCAGCTGCTGCTGTGCAGCGACGGCCTGACCGAAGAGGTGGACGACGCCACCATCGCTGACACCCTGCGCCATGACGACTGCAGCGCCCAGGAGTGCGTGGACACCCTGGTCGCCGCTGCGCTCGACGGCGGCGGTTCCGACAACGTCACCGCCATCCTGGTCCGCTGCCACTAGCAGCCCCGGTAGGAGCGCCCCATGAGCGCGAGCTCTTTGGGCAGGTCATTCCACGAAACAAGGGCTAGCGCCCATGGGGCGATCCTACCGGGCGAGCATGTCCCACAGGCACTGGTCGCCTGATTTCTTGCGTAGCGCAGCCAGACGTGACTCGTGGGCCACGAGCTCCACTGCGGACACCGTGACGCGCGGGCGCTGGCCTTCGGTCAACGCGTTGAAGGCAGGCAGGGCGGCGGCTTGCGACGTTTCTTCTTCACCACCAAAGCCTATCTCGCTTTGCCCCGCGGTCAGGTGCAGGTACACCTCGCACAGCAGCTGCGCGTCCAGCAGCGCGCCGTGCAGTTGGCGATGCGCGTTGTCAACGTCCAGGCGCTTGCACAGCGCATCCAGTGAGTTGCGCTGGCCCGGGAATCGCTGCCGCGCCAGCAGCAGCGAGTCCTCGACCTGGACCCGCTCGTGCATGCGTCCGTAGTGCGCGCCAAGCAATGCCAGCTCGTTGTCAAGGAAGCCGATGTCGAACGCGGCGTTGTGGATGATCAGTTCGGCGCCGTCGATAAAGGCCAGGAACGCATCGGCGATATCGGCGAACTGCGGCTTGTCGGCAAGGAACTCCAGGCTAAGCCCGGTCACTTCGGCCGCGCCTTGCTCGAACTCACGCTGCGGATTGAGGTACTGGTGGTAGGTGTTGCCGGTGGGCCGGCGTTCGATCAGCTCCACGCAGCCGATCTCGACCACGCGATTGCCCTTCTTCCAGTCCAGGCCAGTGGTTTCCGTATCCAGGATGATTTGACGCATGGGCAGGCTTCAGCTCCGGGCTTCGTGCGCGAACAGCTTGAGTTCAACGTTTTCCGGTGGCCATTGGACCACGGCCTGGAAGCGGAAATCGAGCTTTTCCAGCACCCGGATCGAGCCGGCATTGCCGGGCTGGGTAATAGCGACGATGCGCGGCAGGCCGATTACCCCGTGCGCATGGTCGCGCACGGCACGCGCCGCCTCTAGCGCGTAGCCCTTGCCCCAATAGGCGGGCAGCAGCGCATAGCCCAGGTCCACGTGCTGCAGCGTGGCGCGTTTCACCAGCCCCACCATGCCGATACTGGCGCCGCTGGATTGCTCCTGCAGCCGATACATGCCGAAACCGTTGGCCTCGTAGCTGGCCACTGGCCCCATCATCAGGTACGCATGCGCGTCCTCCAGCGTGCGCACGCCGCGGTCACCGATGCCGTGCACGAAACTGGGCTCGTTGAGCAGCTGGTGGGTGAAGGCGACGTCGCTGGCGGATGCTGCGCAAAACAGGTGTAGCGACAGGCGTTCGGTTTCGATGACCTGGGCGGACATGTCAGCCGGTCATGGCCGTGTTCCGGAACGATGTAGCCGCATCACGCGCCAGCACGTCGACGCGTTCGTTGTCCGGATTGCCGGAATGGCCCTTCACCCAGTGCCAGGCCACGTGGTGCCGGTGGGTGGCGGCATGCAGCCGTTCCCACAGGTCACGGTTCTTGACCGGATCGCCGCCGGAGGTCTTCCACTGGCGCCGGATCCAGTTGGGCATCCACTCGGTGATGCCCTGGCGCACGTACTGCGAATCCGTGTGCAGGCCGATGCGGCAGGGCGACTTCAGTGCCTCCAGGGCCATGATCGCGGCCATCAGCTCCATGCGATTGTTGGTGGTGAGGGCCTCGCCCCCGCTCAGCTCGCGCTCGCGCCCCTCATGGCGCAACATCGCCGCCCAGCCGCCTGGCCCGGGGTTGCCCAGGCAGGAGCCGTCGGTATGGATTTCCACTTCTTTCATGGTCAGGCGGTCTCGTTCATGCGGGCGCGGCACCGGCGGGATGCCACTGGCGTTTGACCGGCGCTGGAGGAATCAGCGCGGACGTGCGTTTTTCACTTTCCAGCAGGCAGGCCGCGCGCAGCAGGCCGGGACCGTGCGACCGACCGGTCATGCGCCAAACCGGGCCGACGTGGCGCAGCTCGGCCGCGCAGGGCTGCAGGCCCAGGTCCCGCAAACGCCGCTGCCAGGCCGACACACCGCCCACCACCAGCCCGGCCTGCTGCCAGCGCGCACGGTAGGGGCTGCACACATTCAGGGTGAACAGCCACAGCCGGCCGCCCGGCACCAGCACCCGCTCGCATTCTTCCAGCAGACCGTCATCGCCGTCCTGCAGCACGTGCTGCACGATCAGGTTGCCGATGGATTCGTTGGGCAGCGGCAGCGGCAGACCGCAGCGCAGGCTGCCCGCATAGCCATCCTGCCGGCGCTGCAGCACCAGGCTGCGCGGGGGGGGCTCCACCTGCCGTTCAGTGCCCGCTACCGGCGCCAGCCAGAGCCACGGCTGCGGGGCCGGGCGGGCAGCGAAGGCGGCCCGGACCAGCGGCCATTCGGCATCGAGCAGTGACTGGCCGGCGGGGGTCGTGAACCAATCCAGGGCTTCGGGTTGACGACTGATCTGCAGGACAGGCATGTTCGGGATTGTAGAGGACGGCCCGCCGGGTCGCCCAACGTGCCCTGGTGACCCATGCGCCTGACCGCCCTGCCTGCATTCGAAGACAACTACATCTGGGCACTGGTGGACGACGACGGCAACGCGGTGATCGTGGACCCGGGTGACGCGGCGCCGGTGCTGGCGGCGACCGGGCTGGGCCTGTGGCCTGCCGGGGTGCTGGTGACCCACCACCATCCGGACCACTGCGGCGGCTTGGCCGCGCTGCGCGAGCGTTGGCCAACCCTGCCCGTCTTCGCCCCGCACGATGCCCGCATTCCCGACGCGACCGAGCGGGTAGGCGATGGCGACCGGCTGCAGCTCAACGGTTGGGATTTTGAGGTGATTGCCGTACCCGGGCACACCCTGAGCCATATTGCGTTTCACGGGGCGGGCGGGCACCTGTTTTGCGGGGACACGCTG
>JAJAZJ010000346.1 GCA_026785795.1 Pseudoxanthomonas sp. | reverse complement strand
GGAGAAGCCGTGAAGGTTTTCATTGTCAAGAAGGATCCCGCGCTTACCGCCGAGCAGGTCAAGGCGTATTGCCGCGAGAACATGACCGGTTACAAGCAACCCCGGTTTGTCGAATTCCGCACCGATCTGCCCAAGACCAACGTGGGCAAGATTCTGCGCAAGGAACTTCGCGATCTGCCTCCTGCCGCGTGATCCTTTCCTGATCGTGAGTTCGAGCCTGTAGTGGCAGGTTTGTGCCGGCCGTTTTCCTGGGCCGAAGATTGCGGGATTGCTACTAATGCGCCATTTATGTGACCGTGGTCACATTTGTGGATGCAGCTGGCTGAGTTGAGAGCCTTTTAAATGCCCCTAAAAGCATGAAAACGCGTTGATGGGCCGTGTCTGAGGTGTAGCATCTTGATGAACTCCAGCTTTACACCGCTACATTAGCTGCCCCTGAAACTCCCGCATACCCCTGTCAACCGCCCGAGGATAGAAGAATGGACAATGTCGAGAAGCTGCAGCGCACCCGTGCGTATCCCACTATTCGTGCAGAGTCTTCACCAAATGGCGAATGCCACTGGCTGTACATGCACGATAACCTCGGCAGTAGCATGCGTCCCTGTTTTCGCAATGACCTGCTTGATGATATGTGGAATTTCACCTCCTCCATCATCAAACGTGAAAGCGAGCGCTGCAGTGGCCAGTTGCGCCATTTCGTACTTGCTTCCGCAGCGCCTTCATTCAACTTGGGCGGCGATCTGGAACTGTTTTCGCAATTGATCCGCGCCAACGATCGTGAACACTTGCTGGCCTACGCGCGGCGCTGCATTGATGGCGTGTACGGTTTGCACACAGGCTTGGGCGGTGACGTCCGCACCATAGCACTTGTCCAGGGCGATGCCCTGGGCGGTGGCCTGGAAATGGCGCTTGCCTGCCACACTATTGTGGCTGAGGAAGGTGTGGGCATGGGTTTGCCGGAGGTGTTGTTTGGCCTGTTTCCGGGTATGGGGGCCTATTCATTCCTGTGCAAGCGCGTATCGCCGCAACTGGCCGAAAAAATCATCCTGGACGGAAAGATATACAGCAGTGACGAGATGCATACGATGGGCGTTGTCGATGTGTTGGTGCCGAAGGGCCGAGGCGCATCAGCCGTAGAGGAGTTGATCCGTCAGCAGCAGCGCGCACCGCACGCTCATCTGGCCATGAACTCAGTCCGGAATATCGCTCAGCGCGTCGGCTATGACGAATTGATGGGTATCACCGAAGTATGGGTGGATACCGCACTGGCGCTGAGTGACAAGTCGCTGCGTATGATGGAGCGCATTGTCCGTGCACAGGAACGGCGACTAGGCGCAACCGCCGTCGCGTAATTCCTGCCTGCGGCAACCTCTGGAAAAGAGGTTGCTTGGTCAGCTACGCTCGCCTTCGTCGAGCGTGGGTTTGCGCTCGCGCTGGCGCGCTTCCAGCGCCGAACGGCCATGGCTCAGGTTGGCATTGAGCATCGCCAGACGGTGGCGCCACTCCATTGAAATATCGGCATCGGCCAGGCGCATCATTTCTCCGCTGGCCGTGGCCAGCTTGACCAGCCCCAGGTTACTGGCCACGCCCTTCAATGCATGCGCATGTTCACGCATATTCGCACCATCGCCCTGCTCCATCGCGTGGGCCATGGCGCCCAGGCAACCGTCGGCGTCGTTGAGGCACTGGGTGATGAATTCACGCTCGAAGGTTTCCCCCATGCCGAGGGCGCTCAGCTCATCCAGCACGCCGGGGTCCAGCACGTCGTCCGTGGCATTGGCCGCGACCCGGGCAACCGGAAGCGGATTGACCACGCGGCCGTTGTTGGCAATGTCCGCCAGCAGGTCAAGCAGCCGCGTGGCGGCAATGGGCTTGGCCAGGAAAGCGCGTGCGCCGGCCTGCTCGCAGCGTGAAATGGCGTCCGGGGTGACATCCGCGCTCAACACCAGTACCGGCGTGCGCGGCCCGCCGCCGGATTCCATGATGCGCAGCTGCTTGAGCAGGTCAACGCCGCTGATGCCCGGCATGTGCAGGTCGATGATCACGCAGTCGTAGGCGGCTATTTCAAGCGCGTCAAGGACTTCCTCGCCCCCGTTCACGCAGACCACCCGGTGACCGGCCTTCTGCAGCAGGCGCTGCACCACCATGCGATTGGCCTCGTGGTCGTCGGCGACCAGGATCTGCAGGTTGCGGACGCGGGCGCGGTGACGCAGGAAGGGATCCGAGAAGGCGATGACATTCTCGGCAGCCTGGACGTCCTGCTCTTCGATCCATGCCGGAACGACGGCCGCCGGGGTCGTGTCGACCGCATCGAACGGTACATCCACCCAGAAACGGCTGCCGCGCTGTTCCGTGCTTTCGAAGGCGATGCTGCCGCCCATGGCTTCGGTCAGCGACTTGGCGATGGTGGTACCCAAGCCGGTGCCGCCATAGCGACGTGAAAGGCTGATGTCTGCCTGCTCAAACGCCTCGAAAAGGCTGCTGCGCATGTTGGCGGGAATGCCTATACCCGTATCGGTGATGCTGAAGCGAAGGCTGGTCTTGGCCTCCGGGCCGGGAACCAAGTCCACTTCCAGGCGCACTGCACCGACCTCAGTGAACTTGACCGCGTTGCCGGCCAGATTTAGCAGCACTTGGCGCAGGTGGCGGCTGTCGCCAAGCAAGCGATCCGGCACCTCTGGGCTGATCCGTACCTGGTAGTCGAGCTTCTTGGAGCGCGCCTGCGGCAGCAGGATCATGCCAATGTTTTCGACCAGTTCACGCGGGGAGAACTCCACGATATCCAGCTTGAGTTTGCCGGCCTCGATCGCGGAGATGTCCAGCACATCCTCCACCAGCGCCAGCATGCTGCGCGTGGAGGCCTGGATAGTGCTCAGGCACTCGCGCTGCTCGCTGTCGAGCGAAGTCGTGGCCAGCAGTTCGGACATGCCGGACAGGCCGTTCAACGGCGTGCGGAACTCGTGGCTCATGTTGGCCAGGAAGCGGCTCTTGGCCTCGTTGGCCCGCCGCGCCTCCTGTGTCGCTTTGAACAACTGGCGGAGCAGGCCTGACAGGTACATCGGCACCGCAACCAGTCCGACCAGTAATCCAATGCCCAAGCTAAGGTTGTTGTTCCAGTAGGGGTTGGTAACCAGCACAACCAAAAAACCGATCACGGCCATTGTCACGGCGCCGGCCAGGAAGCGGTTGCCATAGCGCAAGCCGTTGCCCACCGTCACCCACATCATGATCACGTACAGCCACGCCAGAGGTTCGCCCATCAGGGCCATGGCCGTAGACATGAGGCCGTAGTCGGTCAACATACCGATCATTCGGCGGATACTGGATTTTCCGGGTGACCACAGTATCCAGGCGAACAGCACCGTCCCGATAAACACGCCTATGCTGCTCATGGCCAGCGCGGTACGGGAGACGTTCTGTTCAAGCCCACCCAGCGCCGCGCCAAGCAGCAGATAGAGCATGACGGCAAGGAAGATGGCCAGCCGCACCAGCGCCTGGCCGTGCTCGCTGTCAGGCCGGTGCGAGAGTCGGGCGTGGACCCATGAATACAGTCTGTTCATGGCGTCTGCATCCCGGGGCGGGCGTTCACGGTGGAATACTGATCGCAGATGTCGTCCAGCCTGGCCCGTCCGCGGCCCAGCGCATCCACGCACGCCGGATCGAACAGGCGCCCGCGCTGCGCATACAGGTAGGC
>JAJAZJ010000345.1 GCA_026785795.1 Pseudoxanthomonas sp. | reverse complement strand
CGGCTTCAGCAGCGCGCAAACGCGGCGGGTATTCGCAGCCGCGCGCGATCTGGGCCTGCCGGTGAAACTACACGCCGACCAGCTGAGCGACGGCGACGGCGCGGCGCTGGTGGCCGAATTCGGCGGACTGTCCGCCGACCATGTGGAGCACACCTCAGAAGCCGGCGTGCGTGCGATGGGCGCGGCCGGCACCGTGGCGGTGCTGCTGCCCGGCGCCTTCCACTGCCTGCGCGAAACCACCCTGCCCCCGCTGGAGCTGTTCCGCGAACATGGCGTACCCATGGCCGTGGCCAGCGACTGCAACCCCGGCACTTCGCCGCTGCAGTCGCTGCGACTGGCGATGTCGCTGGCCTGCACCCATTTCGGGCTGACGCCGGAGGAAGCCCTGCGCGGCGCCACGCTCAACGCCGCGCGAGCCCTCGGGCTTGCGGATCGCGGGATGTTGCGCGTGGGCATGCGTGCGGATCTTGCGCTGTGGCGTATCCGCGAGCCTGCCGAGCTCGCTTACTGGCTGGGCGGCGACCTGCTGCAGGCCGCGTATTCCGCCGGAACAAAACTGCGCTGACCGCACCAACAAAAACGCGACGCCAGGCGTCGCGTTTCGTGCATAGCCGGTGCGGACCTATCAGCGGGCCTTGGCCACCGTCTTCTTGGCGGCCGCTTTCTTGGCCGGTGCCGCGGCCTTGGTCACGGTCTTCTTGGCCACCGGCGCAGCCGGGCCTACCGCGGCCTTGGAAGCAACGTGGGTGCGCACGTTGCCGTAGCTGGCAATGCTGCGTTTGCCCTTGGCGGTCTTGCGATCACCCTTGCCCATGGTTTGCTCCTGATTTGACTGTATGCGCCGCGCGCGAGGGCGCAAAGCCTACCACGCAAGCCTCAGTGCGCACAGCTGGCGTCATGCACGTGCCAATGGTTGAGCCGCAGGTTGACGACGTGGGCGAACGCCACCAGGGCACCGCCCAGGGTCATGGTGACCGCATGTGCCAGCACGGATTCGTGCAGCGGCGGGTACAGGATGCCTGCCCACAGGGTCGCCAGCCCCACCAGCAGCAGGCCCATGGCGCGGAAGGCCTTGTGCCGCCGGTAGCCCCACAGCAGGCTGAACAAGCCCACCACGCTGACGAAGATCACGAAGCCGACCTCAAACCCGCTGCCCAGCCACACCGACAGGCCCAACGAAGGTATGGCGGCCAGCAGCACCGGGGTCAGCGCGCAGTGGATGGCACAGATCATCGATCCGGTGGCACCGAAACGGTCGAGCTGGCGGCGGAAGTAGCGCATGGGCTTGAGTATGACTTTGGGGGATTGCGAAAGCGCGAGGTTGGTATATTATAACATTTCTTACCCGCCGCCAAGCAGACCCCTATGCCACGCACCGCAAAGTATTCACCGGCCCGCCACCCGCTTACCCGCGCGTTGGCCCTGTGCCTGCTGGCTTCGCCTGCCGGCCTGGCGCTGGCTCAGGCACCCCCCGTTCAGCCCACCGACCTGGATGCCGTGGTGGTCACCGCCAGCCCGCTTAAGAACACCGCCGAAGCCCTGGCCCACCCGGTGGAGGTGCTGTATGGCGAGGCGCTGGACCGCAACAAGTCGTCGACCCTGGGTGACACCGTGGCCCGCCTGCCGGGCGTGCAGACCACCTACTTTGGGCCAGGCGTCGGCCGCCCCATCATCCGCGGCCAGGAAGGCCCGCGGGTGCAGGTGCTGTCAGGCGGCATCGGTTCGCTGGATGCCTCCACCGTCAGCGCCGATCATGCGGTGAGCATAGAACCCTTCCTGGCCGACCAGATCGAGGTGTTGAAAGGGCCCGGCACCCTGCTGTTCGGCAGCGGCGCCATCGGCGGCGCCGTCAACGTGGTGGATGGGCGCCTTGCGGACAGCATTCCCGATGCCCCGCTCAGCGGGCGCGCCGAGCTGCGCGGCAACACGGTGAACGATGAGCGCACTGGCATGTTCCGGCTGGACGGGGTCAACGGCAACTGGGTCATTCATATGGACGGTCTGGTGCGCAACACCGGCGACTACGACATCCCCGGCTACGCCATCCTCAAGGATGACCATGGCGACGACCATGACGAGCATGACGAAGACGAACTGGTGCGCGGCCGCCTGAACAACAGTTCGGTCAAGACCCGCGCCGGCGCGCTCGGCGCCACCTGGCTGGGCGAACAGGGCTTCTTCGGCCTCTCGGTCAACACCTACCGAAGCAACTACGGCATCCCCGATGGCGCGCATGCGCACTCGGAAGACGATGAAGACCACGAAGGGGATGATCACGACCACGGTGAGGAAGAGGAAGAGGAAAGCATCCGCATCGACCTGAAGCAGAACCGCATCGACCTGAAGGCGGGCGTCTACGCACCGGTTTCGTTCCTGCAAAGCCTCAACCTGCGCGCCGCGCATACGGATTACGAGCACGTCGAGATCGAGGGCGGCCTGCCGGCCACCCGCTTTACCAACAACGGCGTCGAGGGCCGCGTGGAGGCCGTGCAGCAGGAGTGGAACGGCTGGCGCGGCGCCGCCGGCGTGCAGTTTGGCAACACGGACTTTGCCGCCATTGGCGACGAGGCCTTCGTGCCTTCCACCAGCACCTCGACCCTGGGCCTGTTCGTGATCCAGGAGAAGGAGTTCGGCCAGTGGAAGCTGGAATTGGGCGCGCGCCACGATCAGGTGAAGCTGGATCCTGACGGGGGAGACTCCAGGGATTTCGGTATCACCAGCCTGTCGTCGGCTGCCATCTGGCACCTGAATCAAAACTTCGACCTGCGCTTCGGGCTCGATCACTCCGAACGTGCCCCGACCAACGAGGAACTGTTCGCGGCCGGCCCACACGTGGCCACCCGCTCGCTGGAGATCGGCGATGAAAACCTGGCCAAGGAGCAGGCCCTGCGTGCCGAAATCGGCCTGCATGCGCATACCGACCGGGTGGACATGAAGTTCGCCGTATACCGCACCAACTTCACGGATTTCATCTACCTGGCCGACACCGGCATCGAGGCAGAAGGACTGCCGGTGAGGCTGTGGTCGCAGGGCGACGCCGACTTCACCGGCGCCGAGGCCGAAGCGCTGTTCCAGGTTGCCGACGGCAGCTCCGGCCGGTGGGACCTGCGGCTGTTCGCCGACTACGTGCGCGCCCATCTCAGCGGCAGCGGGTTCCGCACCGTCGAGTTCGAAGTGCCGCACGGCGACCACAGCGATGGGTTTGTGGTCGAGCTGGCCAACAGCGGCAGCCTGCCGCGCATCGCGCCCGGACGCTTCGGTGCAGACCTGAACTGGTCGCTGGATGCCTGGCACGCCTCGGTAGGCGCGATCCGCTACAGCAAGCAGGACCGGGTGGCGGAAAACGAAGACAGCAGTGCCGGCTACACCCTGGTCAGTGCACACCTGGCCTATCGCTGGGATCGTACCGCGACCAACAGCTGGGAAGTCTTCCTGGACGGCAACAACCTGACCAACGAAGATGTTCGCCCACACACCTCGCTGCTGCGTGACTTCGCGCCGTTGCCAGGCCGCGGCCTGGCGTTCGGAATCCGCGCCTACTTCTAGGCCGCTGGGTTCGGCGAATCGAGGGGCCGCCTAATGGCGGCCCTGCTCGTTCTGCGCGTTCAACCCGCGCAGCGCGCGCACAAGCCGTGTACTTCCAGGGTCTGGGCCTGCGGCTGGAAGCCGAGCGCCTTGGCGCGAGCTTCCAGCTGCAGCACCACATCACGGTCTTCCAGCTCCACCGCGCTGTGGCAGCGGTCGCAGATCAGGAACGGCACCGAATGCTGCGCGCTGTTGGGGTGGTGGCAGGCGACGAAGGCATTGACCGACTCCAGCTTGTGCACGAAGCCGTTGGCCATCAGGAAATCAAGCGCCCGGTACACGGTGGGCGGGGCGTCGGCGCCCACACCTTTGGTTTCGCGCACCCATTCCAGCAGCTCATACGCCTTGACCGGCTTGCCGGCATCGGCGATCAGCGCCAGCACCCGCGCCCGGATGGGGGTAAGCCTTAGGCCGCGTTCGTGGCAGGCACGCTCTACCGCCGCCACGAAGCCGCTGGCGTCGTGGACGTGGTGGTGGGGTTCAGTGCAAGCGTGTTTGCTGGCCATATCCGGGAATCCGCCTATGCGTCCGCAGTGGTCTTGATAAGCGCGGCATCGATGCGTTTCAAGGCCTGCTCGCGCCCGGCCAGGTACACGGTCTGGGAAATATCCGGGCTGACCTGGGTGCCGGTGATGGCCACGCGCAGCGGTTGGGCGACCTTGCCCATGCCGAGATTCAAGGCTGCCGCAGCCTCATGCAGGGCAGCTGATACCGATTCAACGGTCCATTCGCCGGCCTGCGCAAGATGCTCGCGCGCGGCAACGAGCGGCGCGGATGCCGCGGCGGTCAGGTGCTTGGCAACTGCGGCTTCGTCGTAGATTTCCAGCGGCTGGTACCAGACCACGGCGCGCTCGGCCATTTCCTTCAGCGTGTGCACCCGCTCGCGCAGGGCGACCACCACATCCACGGCAGCCGGGCCGTTGGCCACATCCAACCCCAACTTGTGCAGCTGGAACTCCAGCTGTGGCGCGATGCTGGCCGGGTCGTCGCTCTTCAGATAGTGCTGGTTGACCCAGCCCAGCTTGTCCATATCCAGGCGCGCGGCCTTGGAGTTGACGTCCTCCACCGAGAACAGGCGGATCAGCTCCTCGCCGGTGAACAGCTCCTGGTCACCGTGCGACCAGCCCAGCCGCGCCAGGTAGTTGATGAGTGCATGCGGCAGGTAGCCAGCGTCCCTGTACTGCATGACGTCGGCGGCGCCGGTGCGCTTGGACAGCTTGGCGCCCTCCGGATCCAGGATCATCGGCATGTGCGAGAACAGCGGCACCGGCGCGCCCAGCGCCTGATAGATATTGATCTGGCGCGGCGTGTTGTTGATGTGGTCGTCGCCGCGGATCACGTCGGTGATGCGCATGTCCCAGTCATCCACCACCACCGCGAAGTTGTAGGTGGGGTAGCCGTCGGAACGGAAGATCACCAGGTCGTCGAGCTCGCCGTTGGCGATCTCGATACGGCCCTTGATCCGGTCCTCGAACACCACGCTGCCCTCGGTTGGGTTCTTGAAGCGGATCACGCGGTTTGGATCGTCGCGATGCGGCAGGCCGAGTTCGCGTGCGCGGCCGTCGTAGCGCGGCTTGTCGCCGGCGGCCTGGGCGGCATTGCGGATGGCTTCCAGCTCTTCGCGGGTTTCATACGCGTAGTACGCCTTGCCCGCGGCGACCAGCTGCTCGGCTACTTCGCGATAGCGGTCCAGGCGCCGGGTCTGGTAGATCGGGCCTTCGTCATAGTCCAGGCCCAGCCAGTCCATGGCCTCCAGGATCGCGTCGATGGCGGCCTGGGTGCTGCGCTCCTGGTCGGTGTCCTCGATGCGCAGGATGAAGTCGCCGCCCCGGTGCCGAGCCTCCAGCCAGCAGTACAGCGCCGTGCGCGCACCGCCGATATGCAGGTATCCAGTGGGGCTGGGGGCGAAGCGGGTACGGCAGGTCATGGCGGGCTCAATCCAGTGGATACGGCGATTTTACCCCGGCCAACCTACAATCGTCCGATGGCCACCCTCTTCATCTCCGACCTGCACCTGGATTCGACCCGCCCGCGCATCACGGAGCTGTTCGGGCGCTTCCTGCGCGACCAGGCCATGTCCGCCAACGCCCTCTATATCCTCGGCGACCTGTTCGAGGCCTGGGTCGGCGACGATGATCCTTCCGAGGTCGGTGCGCATGTCGCAACCGCCTTGCGCCAGGTGGCCGACGCGGGCGTGCCCATTTACTTCATCCACGGCAACCGCGATTTCCTGGTCGGCCAGGAATATGCTGCGCGCGCAGGCTTCCGCATCCTGCCCGACCCGGCCGTGGTGATGCTGTACGCACAGCCGGTATTGCTGATGCACGGAGACCTGCTGTGCACGGACGACGTGGCTTACCAGGCGTTCCGCAGCCAGACCCGCAGCCCCGCGTGGCAGGCCGGGTTCCTGGCGCAACCGCTGGATGCCCGGCTTGCGTTCGCCGCGAAAGCGCGCGCGGCGAGCCAGGCGCACCAGGCCAGCCTGCGTGATGCGGGCAACCTGGCGCGTTTCGAAATCGTGACCGACGTGACCCCAGCTGCCGTCGAGGCCACGTTGGCGCGCTATGGAGTGGACACGATCATCCACGGCCACACCCATCGCCCCAAAGTGCATGCGCTGAATGTCAACGGCCACGACTGCCAGCGCGTCGTGCTGGGCGACTGGTACGAGCAGGGCTCGGTGTTGCGAGTAGATGCAGACGGGATGCAGCTGGAGGCCCTGCCTGCCTAGCATTCGCTGCGCAGGAGCGGCGTAGGAGCGATGTAGGAGCGACGTAAGTCGCGATGAAGCTCTACATGGAAATCCGCTTCGCGACTTCCCTCGCTCCTACGGCCTGTGCAAGCTTCGCCACTTACGTCGCCCCTACGGGCTCCGCACGTGCATCACGCGTGCATCGCGCTTGCGCTCGAGAGCTGCTCCAACGCATCGATCTCTTCCTGGTCGAAGCCTGCCAGCAGGCGCGCCTGGTGGTTGAACGGCCCACGCAGGGTAGGCCCGGCATACTGCGCCAGCAGCTCCCGAAACCGCGCACGCGGCTCCAACCCGGCGCGCTGGCAGTACCAGCGGTACCAGCGAGAACCCGCGGCCACGTGGGCCACTTCTTCGGCCAGGATCAGCTCCAGGATGGCCACGCTGTGCGCGTCGCCCAAGTTGCGCAGCTTGGCGATCATGCCCGGGGTCACGTCCAGGCCGCGGGCCTCCAGCACCCGCGGCACCAGCGCCATGCGCGCCAGCCCGTCATGTGCGGTTTTCTCCGCCATCTCCCACAGGCCGTTGTGGGCATCGAAGTCGCCGTACTCGAACCCCAGCGTGCGCAGCCGGTCACGCAGCAGGATGAAATGGCGCGACTCGTCGTTGGCCACCGACACCCAGTCGACATAGAACTGCGCCGGCATGCCACGGAAGCGATACACCGCATCCCAGGCCAGGTCGATCGCGTTGAGCTCGATGTGGGCAATGGCGTGCACGAAGGCCGCGCGGCCTTCGGTGCTGCCGATCCCGCGCTGCGGCAGCTCGCGTGCGGGCACCAGCTTCGGCTGCTCCGGTCGCCCGGGCATGCGCACCGGCCGCGGCGGCAGTGCATCGTGGGGAACCTGCAGCTCGCCGCGCAGGAAATCCTGCGCATAGCGCTGGGTCAGCGCGACCTTCTCATCGGGCGAAGACGCGTCCAGGCAGTCAATGGCCGCATCAAACAGGCTCACCTGATCCCGCCTGACCGACGTCGCGCCAGAACCGGCATGCCCCGCCGTGCCTGCTGTAGCTTGCACCTGCTCACCGGGCTTCAACGACAGTGCCAGGTTCAGCGTCAAGCTGGCCGTAGGCAGCCAGTCGCTGCTCGAGCGTACCGGTATGCAGTTCGAACAGATGATTGTCGAAATCATGGAAGTACAGCGACTGCGCCTCGCCTTTGACGCGCGGGCGCGAGTCACGCATGTCCACGCCCAGCGCAGCCAGGCGTTGCCGATACGCGGGCAGTTCGGTATCACTGACCCGGAACGCCACATGCTGGTAGGAACGTTCTTTCGGCGGCTCGCCCTGCATCGCCGCGATCCATACATCACCCAGCAGGAAGAATTTCTCAGCCGAGAGCGAGTGTGGCTTGCCGCCGCTATCGTAGACCTCGCGTGCACCCAGCCCCTGACACAGCAGCAGCGCCATGCGCTTCAGGTCGCGCACGACGAAAGTTAGATGGCTTAGGCCCGGCATCACCGGCGGCGCCGCTCAAGCTGCGTTGCTGCGATCACGATACCCGGCGCTTGCGCTTGGCTTCATCCGAACGCAGTGCCTCGATACGCTCGAAATAACCAGGCTCGATGCCGGTAACGTAATTGCCGTCGAAGCACGAGGAATCGAAACAGTTCAGGTCCAGGTTGCCCTCGCGCACCGAGGCCTCCAGGTCTTCCAGGTCCTGGTAGATCAGCCAGTCGCAGCCCAGGAACTCCTGGATCTGCTCGATGCTGCGGTCATGGGCCACCAGTTCATCCACCGCGGGCATATCGATGCCGTAGATGTTGGGGAAGCGCACCGGCGGCGCGGCCGAGGCCAGGTACACCTTGCGCGCGCCGGCGTCGCGCGCCATCTGCACGATCTGCTGGCTGGTCGTGCCGCGTACGATGGAATCATCCACCAGCAGCACCACCCGGTTGCGGAATTCCAGCGGGATGGGATTGAGCTTGCGGCGCACCGACTTCACCCGTTCGCCCTGCCCGGGCATGATGAAGGTGCGGCCGACATAGCGGTTCTTGATAAAGCCTTCGCGGTACTTCACCCCCAGCACGTTGGACATCTCCAGCGCCGCATCGCGCGAGGTGTCGGGGATCGGGATGACGGTGTCGATATCGTGGTCCGGGCGCAGGCGCAGGATCTTCTCGCCCAGCTTCACGCCCATGCGCATGCGCGCCTTGTGCACGGAGACGTTCTCGATCATCGAATCGGGGCGCGCGAAATACACGAACTCGAAGATGCACGGCGCGCGCTGCGCAGGTTCCGCACACACTTCCGCGAACAGCTCGCCGCGCGGGGTGATCACGATTGCTTCGCCGGGCTGCACGTCGCGCACCCGCTGGAAACCCAGGATATCCAGCGCCGCCGATTCCGAAGCCACGATGTACTCGGTGCCTTCATTGTGGTCGCGCTTGCCCAGCACCAGCGGGCGGATCCCGTGCGGATCGCGGAACGCCACCAGGCCCAGGCCCAGGACCACGCTGACCACCGCATAGCCGCCCTTGGCCCGGCGGTGCACGCCGGCCACCGCGCGGATCGCGGCCTCGGGGGTCAGCGAACGCTGGCGGCCCAGCTCGTGCGCGAACACGTTCAGCAGCACCTCGCTGTCCGAGTCGGTATTGATATTGCGGCGGTCCTGCGCGAACACGTCTTGGCGCAGCGCCTCGGTGTTGATCAGGTTGCCGTTGTGGGCCAGGGCGATTCCGTACGGCGAATTGACGTAGAACGGCTGTGCTTCGTCCAGGCCTTCGGCACCGGCGGTGGGATAGCGACAGTGGGCAATGCCCACCCGGCCTTCCAGCAGGCTCATCGCCTTGGGATTGAACACGTCGCGGACCAGGCCGTTGTCCTTGTGCAGGCGCAAACGGTTGCCGTCGGCGGTGGCGATGCCGGCGGCATCCTGGCCGCGATGCTGGAGCACGGTCAAGCCGTCGTACAGCTGGCCGGCAACGTTCTGGTTGCCCACGATTCCCACGATGCCGCACATGTTGGGCGTACTCCGCTTGGCTACTGCGTGTTTGGACGTGTCTGACCGGCAGGAGGCCGCTCGGGAGATGCTGCGGGCTCGATGTTGACGGGTTCCGCTGCCGGCGACGGCTGGTTGGCGGAGGTTTCCTTCGACATGCGCTCCCTGGCTGAACCCACCACCTGCTGCGCCGCAGCCTGGAGCAGCGGCTTGGGCAGGCCCGATGGCGCATCATTATCGCCTGTCGCGGCCGGGTCGCGGGAATCGGATTCCGGGACGGACCAGTCCGGCAGCTTCGAATGCATCCACTCCGCGCCGGGCAGCAGCAGCGGCACAATCATCGACTGCTTCCACGCCTGCTCCTCGGGGATCGTCGTGAAGCCCATCAGCAGGATCAGCAGGCAAGCCAGGAACGCGCCCCGGACCAGGCCAAGCAGCAGGCCGAAGAACCGGTCGACCGCGGACAGGCCAATCGACTTGACCGTACTTTTGATTAGGGCCCCCACCAGGGTCACCGCAACCATGACCACGACGAAAGTGCTCGCATAGCCGCCAAACAGTTCCGCCGGTGAAGGCGTGCCGTCCTTGGAGAACCAGAATGCTGCCTGCTCACCAAAGCGGAATGCAGCCCACCCGGCGAGCAGCCACGCCGCCGTCGACACCAGCGTGCCCACCAGCCCGCGCAGCAGGCCCAGCACCAGCGAGCCGGCGATCACCACGAAGAGCAGCAGGTCGATCATGCGGGTTTCCGCACCTGCTCACCGCGCCGTTCCATCAAGTTTTCTCCATCAAGGGTGCGGGCTGACCATGCCCTGCAGGCCGGCTTGCGCCGAGAGTTGCGACTTCAGCGCGTCGGCATCGGCACGGTTGGCCGCCGGGCCCACGCGAACCCGGTGCAGCGTGCCCTTGTCGGTCTGCACCTGCTGCACGAAGGCGCTGAAGCCCTGCCCACGCAGCCGGTCACGCAGTGCATGGGCATCGGCGACCTGCGAAAACGCCCCGACCTGTACGGCAAAGCCGACGTCGGCTGCGGCTGGCGCGGCTGGCGCGGGGACTGGGGCAGGCTTGCGCTCAGCAGACACCGGCTTGGGTGCCGGCGTCGGTGCGCTGGGTTTGGCCGCCGGCTCCGGCGGCAGTGCCTGCGTGGTGGCCGGAGGAGTGCCGGCTACCGGCTGGGTAGCCTGTGCCGTGGCTAAGCTGGGCGTCGGCGCGTCCAGGGTGACCACCACCGCTTTCACGTCGCTGCGCACCTGGCTGGCCTGCAGGCGCACTGCCTCGGCATCGGCGCGGTCGGCGTAGGGCCCGATGCGCACGCGGTACGCGGTCTTGCCGTTGATGGTGGCCGGCTCGCGATAGGCGGGCAAATCGGATTGCTTCAGCCGTGCGATGACCGCATCGGCATCGGCGGTGGTGGCATAGGCGCCAAAGTTGACCGCCAGACTGCCGCCCGCCGTGGTGGCCGGCAGCATCGCCGCTGACGCCGGATCGGTGACCGGCTGCGCGAGCGCTGCCGCATCGGCGGAAGACGGCGCGCTGTTGCCGGCGGGGGCGCTGTTGTCCAGGCCAATCACGCCGCCGGCAGGCGCGGTTCCGGGCGTGACCAGCGGAAGCTCACGGGTTTCGTACTGACCGCCGGGGACGCCGGGGACGGCCAGCGATACATCGGACGCGCCGCTGTCCGGGGCCGGGCCCCTAATCAGCATCGGCAGGAAGATCACCGCCAGCGCGACCAGGACGACGGCGCCGATCAGGCGTTGCTTGAGTGCGGTATCCATGCGGGCTCGCGGTACGGCGCGGCGGGACTGCCGGGCGAAAGTATACGTCGCAAGGAATCGACTACGCCGTTATTGACCTGAATGCAGCACATCCAGCGCCGCGGCCGCGGTGTGGAATGAACCGAACACCAGGATGCGATCGCCCTCGCCCGCAGCGGCTTGCGCTGCGTGCAGCGCTGCCTGCACGGTGGCGTGGCGAGATCCGGCTGCCGCAGCGGTTCCGCCCAGTCGTGCGGCCAGCGCATCCACGCCCTGTGCGCGCATCCCCGCTGCGTCCAGCCCGGCCAGGAACCACTGCTGCACCTGGTGCTGCAGTCCGGCGACCACGCCCTGCACGTCCTTGTCCGCCAGCGCAGCGAACACGGCCAGGGTCCGTCCGCTTACGGGCATCGCACCCAGCCAGGCCGCCAGCGCGCGCGCCGCCTGCGGGTTGTGGCCCACGTCGACGATGACCGGCGTGCCCCGGTAGTCCAGCTGCTGCAGCCTGCCGGCAACGCTGGCGGTCGATACGCCTTGTGCATACGCGTAGCGGGAGATTTCGATGTCCAGTGCACGCAGCGCGGCGATGGCGGTGGCCGCATTCGGACGCTGGATCGGCGCAGCCAGCAAGGGGTTGGGGAGCTCCAGCTCCGCACCGACCTCGCGCCAGCGCCAATGGTCCCGGTCCACCGTTTCATGGAAGAAATCACTTCCCATGCGGATCGCATTCGCACCCAGCGCGTAGGCGTGGCGCAATACGCTGGCAGGCGGGTCTGGCTCGCCGATCACCAGCGGCTTCCACGCCCGCGCAATGCCTGCCTTCTCGTAGCCGATACTCTCGCGGTCGCTGCCCAGCCAATCGACGTGGTCGATATCCACGGTGGTGATGACGGCAACATCGGCATCCACGATGTTCACCGCATCCAGTCGGCCACCAAGGCCCACTTCCAGCACCGCGAGATCCAGGTCCGATTGCTGGAAAATCCACAGCGCAGCCAGGGTTCCAAATTCAAAGTAGGTCAACGGCACAGCTTTCCCTTCTCCCGCCGGGAGAAGGTGGTACGAAGCGCCGGATGAGGGTGAGGCGGAACCTGCATTGTCTGAACCATCAGGAAGCTGCCGGACCCTCACCCCAACCCCTCTCCCGGTGGGAGAGGGGCTCAGACGTGCCGCCTCCACCGCTTCGAACGCGGCAATCAGCTCCGAATCGCTGACCTCGCGTCCCGCGATGTGCACGCGCTCGTTGTAGCGCAGCAGGTGCGGCGAGGTGTAGGTGCCCACCTTCAAGCCTGCGGCGCGGGCGATGGCGTCGATGAAGGCGACCGTGGAGCCCTTGCCGTTGGTCCCGGCGACGGTGATGACGTGCCTGGCGGGTTTCCCGAGGCCGAGCCCAGTGGCGACCGCATGGACCCGATCCAGGCCCAGGTCGATTGCCTTGGAGTGTTGCAACTCGATGTAGTCGAGCCACGCCTGCAGCGTTCTGGCCACGGATTCAGAGCGCCCGATGTACCGCTTCACCAAAGAATGGGGTGTGGTGCGCGCAATCGTTGAGGCGCACGACCTCCAGATGATCCACGTCCGGGCCCTCCAGCAGGTTCAGCGTGGTCGGTGCCTGGCGGAAGCTCCACAGCCTGGACAGCGGCAGGCCAAGGATGCGGCACAGGATCACGCGATTCACCGCATCGTGTGCCACCACCAGCAGGGTGTCCGCCTGGCTCAGGCCGTCGCATGCGCGGGTCAGCCCCTGCCAGGAACGGTCCAGCACCTGGCGCAGCGATTCGCCGCCGGGCATCAGCACCGTGTCCGGCTCTTCGCGCCAGGCGCTCAGGCGGGCTGGATCCCTGTCGTGGATCTCACTGGCCAGCAGCCCTTCCCACTCGCCGTGGGCGATCTCCTGCAGGTCTGCGTCGGTGCTCAGCAAGCCCGTACGCGCCTGCCCCAGCGCAAGCTGCGCGGTGCGCTGGGCGCGCGACAGCGGCGAGGCCACCGCGCGCGCTATGTCCACGTCCTTCAGCCGCTCACCCAGCGCCACAGCTTGGGATTCACCCACCGGCGAAAGCGGAATATCGATCTGGCCCTGGTAACGACCTTCGGCGTTCCACGGCGTTTCGCCATGACGGGCAAGCAGGATGCGCATGCGTGGGAAATTCCTGTGGGGCCAGCGGTTCCGGATCTGGATAGAGGACCGGCCGGCCATGATACCGCCTGCACTATCCCCAGGCGCCGCGATGCCCGGTCCGGGTGTCACCGGCGCCCCTCCATCATTGATGACACAGCCGGGCCCGCGTCTGCCGTCAACGGCACTGCAGCATGGACCCATGCCAACGAGGCTTATAATTGGGTTCTTCTATCTGCTTTGGATCCGCAGCATATGGCGCAAACAATGAGGGCGCTGGTCAAGCGCCAGACAGGCAAGGGCATCTGGATGGAGCAGGTACCCGTGCCCCAGCCCGGCCCCAACGAGGTCCTGGTCAAGCTGGAAAAGACTGCCATCTGCGGCACCGACCTGCACATCTACCTGTGGGACGAATGGAGCCAGCGCACCATCAGCCCCGGCCTGGTGATCGGGCATGAGTTCGTGGGCCGCATCGCCGAACTGGGGCCGGGCGTCAGCGGCTATGAAGTGGGCCAGCGCGTCTCGGCCGAGGGCCATATCGTCTGCGGCCACTGCCGCAACTGCCGCGGTGGCCGCCCGCACCTGTGCCCGCACACGGTGGGCATTGGCGTGAACCGCAACGGCGCGTTCGCCGAATACATGGTCATGCCGGCCAGCAACCTGTGGCCAATCCCGGACCAGATCCCCAGCGAACTGGCCGCGTTCTTCGATCCGTTCGGCAACGCAACGCACTGCGCGCTGGAGTTCGACGTGGTGGGCGAGGACGTGCTGATCACCGGTGCCGGCCCGATTGGGGTCATCGCCGCGGGCATCTGCAAGCACATCGGCGCGCGCAACGTGGTGGTCACCGACGTCAACGATTTCCGCCTCAAGCTGGCCGCCGACATGGGGGCCACCCGGGTGGTCAACGTGGCCAAGCAGTCGCTCAAGGAAGTCATGGCCGACCTGCACATGGAGGGCTTCGACGTGGGCCTGGAGATGAGCGGCAACCCGACTGCGTTCAACGACATGCTGGACTGCATGTACCACGGCGGCAAGATCGCCCTGCTGGGCATCCTGCCCAAGGGCGCGGGCGTGGACTGGGACCGAATCATCTTCAAAGGCCTGACCGTGCAGGGCATGTACGGCAGGAAGATGTACGAGACCTGGTACAAGATGACCCAGCTGGTGCTGGGCGGTTTCCCGCTGGGCAAGGTGCTGACCCACCAGCTGCCGATAGACGATTTCCAGAAGGGCTTCGACCTGATGGAAGCGGGCAAGGCCGGCAAGGTGGTCCTGAGCTGGAACTGATGCCTGTCGGTGGACACAAAAAAGGGCGCCAGCAGGCGCCCTTTTTCATTGCAGCGGACTGGGGTTACGGCGAGTAGGTCACGGTCAGCACGGCGCGATCGTCGGCCAGCGGGCCGAAGTTGGCGGTACCGTCGCGGTTGGTGGCCACGTAGGCCAGGCTGGCGCTGAAGCTGCCCCACGATTTGCCCACGCCCAGGCTGTAATCAATGTAGTCACGCGCCACGCCGCCGTCGCCAAACAGGCTATGGCCGACGCTGGCATCCAGGGTGTAGTCGTTGCCCAAGGGTAGGCTGCCGGCGACGCCGACGTACCAGCCATCCTCGCCGCTTGCATACACGTCATTGGTGTAGCCGGCAGTCAGGCTGACCGCGCCGGCGAACGTCACCGTACCCAGCAGTTCATTGTAGGCCAGGTCGCTGCCGTCCCCGCCCAGGTAGTTATAGCGGTTGAGCAGGATGTCGACGTTGACGAAATCATCACCGCCAACGTCTGTGCTGTAGCCGATGAAGGTGTCCAGCTCAACGTCCGGGCCACCGCTGCCAAAATCGACATTGGACGCCCATGCGCCTGCGTAGAAACCCCCTGGCGCGGTCCAGATGAAGTCGGCCTGCAGCGCCGGACCTTCATCGGTCTGCGATACGCCTCGGAACACGTAGTCGGAAGTCGCGGCCACGGACCAGCTGAACGGAGATTCGGACTCTTCTTCTAGCGCGACTTCCCGCGCGAACGACGCAAACGGCACGGCTGCAAGGGCAACGGCAAGGGCGACACTGAGCTTGACTGGGTTCATCCGGGTACTCCTCCTGTGGGTGGCTGGCAAGACGGCGGAACGCTTTGTGGGCAAACATGCACCACATTTCACGTTTTTTTAACCGCTTGGAGAGTGCGTCGCAACCTCTGCGCCGTCAAGACCCCTGATCCTTAAAGTTCCCGGAAACAGGCCCGCCGAGCCCGAGCCGGGCGCTGCAACTCGAGGTAGACACGGGCGCATTGTTAGACTTGAGGCCTGACCCCAACTCTCGCCCGCCATGACCAACCCTACCCTGACTAAGCACTACGCCGCCGAACTGGACATCATCCGCAGCCAGGGACTGTTCAAGACCGAGCGCATCATCACCACCCCCCAGTCGGCGGAAATCGAGCTTTCCGATGGCCGCAAAGTGCTCAACTTCTGCGCCAACAACTATCTGGGCCTGGCCGACCACCCGCAGATCATCCAGGCGGCCAAGGACGCGCTGGACAGCCACGGCTTCGGCATGGCCAGCGTGCGCTTCATCTGTGGCACCCAGGACCTGCACAAGCAGCTTGAGGCCACCATCTCATCGTTCTTCGGCACCGAGGACACCCTCCTCTACGCGGCCTGTTTTGACGCCAACGGCGGCCTGTTCGAACCGCTGCTGGGTGAAAACGACGCCGTCATCTCCGATGCCCTCAACCATGCCTCCATCATCGATGGCGTGCGCCTGTGCAAAGCCAAGCGCTTCCGCTACGCCAATTGCGACATGGCCGACCTGGAAGCCCAGCTGCAGGCCGCCGACGCTGCCGGTTGCCGGACCAAGCTGATCACCACCGACGGCGTATTCTCGATGGACGGATACATCGCCCCGCTGGACGAAATCACCGCTCTTGCGGGGAAATACAGCGCCCTGGTACACATAGACGAATGCCACGCTACCGGTTTCCTGGGCGCCAGCGGGCGCGGTTCCGCCGAGGTGAAGGGCGTGCTGGACCGGATCGATATCATCACCGGCACCCTGGGCAAGGCGATGGGCGGCGCCCTGGGCGGCTTCACCACCGCGCGCAGGGAAGTGATTGAACTGCTGCGCCAGCGTTCACGGCCGTACCTGTTCTCCAACTCCCTGCCACCGCATGTGGTGGCCGCGGGCACGAAGGCCTTCGAGATGCTTGCGTCGGCGGGCGAGCTGCGCGAAACGCTGGGGGCGAACACGCGCTATTTCCGCGCGCAGATGTCCGCTGCCGGGTTCGACATCCGCCCTGGCGTGCATCCCATCAGCCCGGTAATGCTGTACGACGCGCCGCTGGCGCAAAAGTTCGCGGCGCGGCTGCTGGACGAGGGCATTTATGCCATCGGTTTCTTCTATCCCGTGGTCGCGAAAGACCAGGCCCGCATCCGCACCCAGATCAGCGCAGCGCACACCCGTGAGCACCTGGACCGCGCGATCGCCGCGTTTACCCGCATAGGGCGTGAATTAGGAGTGGTGTGACATGCAGGCCAAGAAGCACTACTGGCTGTGGGCACTGGCAGTCATCGCGGTGTGCTACCTGTTGCTGGCCTATGTCGTCGCGCCACATGCCTGGAAGCGTGTTACCAGCATCCATCCAAGTGTCCACGATGTCCCCAATGTCACCTTGGGGGCAGACGGCCTTCCAGGCGATCCAGTCAACCTGACTATCCACGGCGATGAAGCGACGCTGCGGGCCGCGATGGCTGAGGCCGGATGGACGGTAGCCGACCCACTTGGACTGCGCGACGATGCGCGCATCGTTCTGGATACGCTGGCACACAGGGGTTATTCCAGCGCACCGGTCAGCAAGCTGTACCTGTTCGGGCGCATCGAGGATATTGCGTTCGAGATGCCGATCGGTGCTGATCCATCACGACGCCACCACGTGCGCTTCTGGCGCAGCGGCGCCAGCGAGCCATTCCGCTGGCTCGGTGCCGCCACGCTGGACAAGTCAGTGGGGCTGGCGCATACCACCGGCCAGATCACCCACCACATTGGCGCGGACGTCGACAAGGAACGCGACCATGTGCTCGCGAGCCTTGACGACAGCGGAAGAGTGCTGCGGCGCTGGTACGTCGCAGACTTCCACAAGGAACGCAACGGCAAGAATGCAGGCGGTGATCTGTGGCGGACCGACGGTCGCCTGGGCGCCGCACGCCTGCGCCCCGATTAGGCGCCTGAACGCAGGTCCGGGCGTTCAGTTGCACGTCGCATGCGCCTACGGACGCCGAATACCGGCCATTGCCGCTTAGCCCGCAAGGCGCGCCATGCTGATGGCATCAATGTAGCCACCATCCCGGTACGCGAAGTCGCGGTGTCGCCCTTCCTCCAAAAACCCGTGGCGTGCATACAGGGCAATCGCGGCTGCGTTGTCGGCATAGACCTGCAGTTCGATTCGCCTGAGCTGCAGCCAGCCATCCGCGAGTTCCAGCGCGGCGCGCAGCAGCTGCCCTCCCACCCCGCGACCCTGCCAGTCATCGCGCACACCCATCCCGATGTCGGCCACGTGGCGGCGGCGTGGCCCCGGGTTCGCGTACAGGCCGAGTTGGCCGACTACCTGGTCCGCTATGCACGCCAGCAGCACGTGCGCGTTGGGATCCACGATCTGCAGCCGCTGCCGCCAAAGGTCCTGCGAGGGAAACGGCAGCTGCAGCGTCCCGGCCTGGGCCAGCGGCATGGCATAGATCGCCTGCACGGCGGCGAAGTCTTCGGGCTCTGCGCGCCGGATGTGGACTTCAGGGCTCATGGGTTTGCTCCCGGCGTTCCCAGTAAACCCGTCTCAATCGGCGTCAAGCGGCGGTATTCGCCCTTGGCCAGCGCTCCCAGCGCGACCGGCCCGATGGCCGTCCTGAGCAGGCGCAGCACGCCCAGATTAAACGCGCCCAGCAAACGGCGGATCTGCCGGTTGCGGCCTTCGTCCAGCACGATTTCCAGCCAGGCGTTGCGGCTGCCGCTGCGCAGCAGTCGAGCCGACTTTGCCGACAGATGCTCTCCCTCCACTTCGACCCCCTGCACCAACATTTCAAGCATTGCCGCATCGGGGATTGCGTCGACCTGCACGTGGTAGGTCTTGTCTGGCCCGCGCTCGGGATGGGTGACGCCGGCCGCCCATTCCGTATCATTGCTGAAAAGCAGCAGGCCTTCGCTGGCCTTGTCCAGCCGGCCAACCGGCGCGACCCAGGGCAGCCTGGCGCCCGCCAGGCATCGATACACCGTATCGCGGCCCTGCTCGTCCCTGGTGGTCGTAACCAGCCCGCGCGGCTTATTGAGCATCAGGTAGACGTGCTCACCCTGCTGCGCGTCCGCGCCCTGCACCGCGATCTGCTGCTGGACGCCCGTGATCGGGTACTCCGGATCACGAACCACCCTGCCATCCACCGTTACCCGGCCATCCGCGACCCACTGCGCTGCCTGGCTGCGTGAGCAGAGGCCGCGCTTGGACAGCACCCGGGCCAGGCCGACCCGACGCGCGGGCGTTGTCATCATCATGCCGGGAAACCCTTCACGGGCAGGCTGCCGCCGCAGTCAGGCGGCGATACGGGAATCCGCCGCTGCCATGTCGCTGCAGCGGGCCGGTTACTTCTTCTGGGCGGGTTCCGCGGCTGGCGCGACCGCTGGCGTCGCCGCAGGCGTGGCTGCCCTCTGCCCCGCGCTGTAGCCGTTGGCCTTCAGCCAGGCGTCAAAATCATCGGCGGTCATACGCTTGCCATTCTGGGTCATATTGAAACGATAGGGCGTGTTGTCGAACGCGGTCTTGGGCTTGTAAGCGGTCGGGTCATTCGGATTGGCCACCGCTCGCACCGGCGTTGCCACGGCAACGTTCTGGCATTTGGCGATGCGCGTACGCAACAGCACCTGGTCGACCGACAGCGCATCGGCATAGTGCTGGGCCAGCACCCCGCGCGGGGCGCCCAGCTGCGAATTCAGTGCAGCAAACTCGGCGGCCACGGGCGGCGCCAGCAGCGGATGTGCCGATACCGGCATTAGCTTCAGGCTGCTGCTGGAGCAGTCCTGCGCCGCGTGGGCCAGTGGAGTCATGGCCAGACCCAACAAAAGGCTGGCAAGCAACGTACGACGCATGGCACAGCTCCGGTTTAATCCCAGCCACAGTGTACGAAGCGCTGGCGGTAAATTCAATTCGTCCCATCCGCAATGCGGTCTATGAACCGGCGGCGGCCTGGAGAAGGCAGCACAACAATTTCCTGCCCCTGAAAAAAACGAAGCCCGGCACTGGGCCGGGCTTCGGGTGTTACCTGGATCGTCCGATCAGTTCTGGACGTTCAGCTCGGTACGACGGTTGCGCTCGTTCTTGCAGGCCGGGAAGGTCTGATCGGTCGGCTCAAGCGGACGGCTCTCGCCGTAACCGACCGGGCCAACCAAACGCGAGGAGTCGATGCCATTGCTGGTGAAGTAGCTGTACACCGCAGTGGCGCGACGCTCGGAAAGGCTCTGGTTGTAGTCGGTAGCACCGCACAGGTCGGTGTGGCCAGCGACTTCAACGCGCAGATCCGGGTAGCGCTTCAGGATTTCGGTAGCTTCGCCCAGGATCGCTACAGCGTCAGGACGCAGGGTGGCCTTGTCGAAATCAAAGTTCACGCCATTCAGGTCGATGGTGATCGGAGCCGGAGCAGTCGGGGCAACCGGAGCAACCGGAGCCGCAGCCACTTCCGCGACCGGGGCCGGCCCAAGCGGGATCACGATGCCGAAGTTGACCAGCACGTCACCGAACCAGCTCTCGTCCGGGGCAGCAACGCTGTTACCGTCGAAGTCAGCGCGATAAGCAACCTCGGCACGCACCGCGACGCGCTTGTCGAAGCTGGACTGGATACCGGCGCCGACCTTGGTTATCGTTCCAGCACCCGCCGCGAGAGTGTTGGTGACCGTTTTACCCGAGACGACTTCGACAACGCCGGTGCCCGAGAGCGACCGGCTCAGATTGACGATGTTGTCGGTCAGCCGAAGGG
>JAJAZJ010000344.1 GCA_026785795.1 Pseudoxanthomonas sp. | reverse complement strand
GTCACTTGAACTGTGGGTTGCAGTTTCGTATGGAAATTACTTGGTTACAAGATACGCCGGATTTTTGAACTCGGAGTGAGATATTTTGCAACGCAGGAGGCCGCCCAAGCATGGCTCAGATGTTGGGCTGGATCTGCAAGTACGTGCCGATGCCGTCCAGCACCATCTGCACGGAAATGGCCACCAGCAGCATGCCCATCAGGCGCTCCATGGCGGTCAGCGCGCTGCGCCCCAGCAGCCGGTACAGCAGCGGTGCCGCGAACAGGATGGCCGCCGTGGCCGCCCAGGCCAGCAGCAGGGCCAGGCTCCAGTCCGCCAGGCGGGTGGGTTCGTTGCTGCCCATCAGCATCACTGCGGCCATGCCGGACGGGCCGGCCACCAGCGGGATGGCCAGCGGCACGATGAAAGGCTCGCCGCCTGGCAGCTCGCCCATCAAGCCCTCCGGGCGCGGGAAGATCATGCGGATGCCGATCAGGAACAGCACGATGCCGCCGGCGATGGCCACCGATTCCTGGCGCAGGTGCATCATTTCCAGCGCGTACTTGCCGGCCCACAGGAAGCCCATCAGCACCACCAGCGCGATCAGCAGCTCGCGCGCCAGCACGATGCGCTGGCGCCTGGGCGGCAGCGGCTTGAGTACGCTCAGGAACACCGGGATGTTGCCCAGCGGATCCAGGATCAGGAACAGCAGCAGGGCGGCCGAAAGGATGGTCACGCGCGCAGGCGCCAGACCTGGCCGCGGTGTTCGGCGCCGGCAGAGGACAGCAAAGTGACACAGGCCTGGGCGTAGTCGGCCGGGTCGCGGGCCTCGCGGTCTTCGTCCGCCACGTAGGCCCGGGCGCGCAAGGGGGTACGCATGGGACCAGGCTGCAGCGCGGCCACGCGCACCGTGGTGTTGGCCAGTTCGGCCTGCAGCATCCCCACCAGCGCAGCCAGGCCGTGCTGGGCCACGCCATAGCCGCCCCAGTAGGCCTTGCCGACGCGCGCGGGATCATCCAGCGCAAACACCAGCGCCGCATCCGCGGACTGCTTGAGCAAGGGCAGGCAAGCCTGGCTGAGCCACCACGGCGCGGTCAGGCCCACGTGCAGGGCGCGGGCGAAGTTGGCCGGGTCGGTGTGCTCCAGCGGGGTCAGGCCGCGGAATTCGGCGGCGCAGTGCAATACGCCATCCAGGCGCCCGAGTTCGCGGGACAGGCGATCGGCCAGTTCTGCATAGTCGTCCGGGCAGGCCCCTTCCAAATCCAGCGGATACAGCAGGGGCTCCGGCCCCAGCTTGGCGCACGCGTCGTAGAGCCGGTTCAACTTGGGCAGCCTGCGGCCCAGCAGCACCACGCGGGCGCCGGCCTGCGCGCAGGCCTGGGCGGACGCACTGCCAAGGCCCCCATGCGCGCCGCTGACCAGGACCACGCGCCGGTCCAGCACGCCTGCCTTGCGGGTGGGCAACTCCAGCAGGCTCACTGCGGCAGCGCTTCGGAGACGATCCGCGCAAGCTCGCCGGACTCGAACAGCTCCAGGGTGATGTCGCAACCGCCTATCAGCTCGCCGTGGATAAACAGCTGGGGGAACGACGGCCAGTTGGAGTAGCGCGGAAGGTTGGCCCGGATCTCCGGCTCATCCAGCACGTTGATCGTGTACAGGCCGGCCGCCCCGGCGGTTTCCAGCGCACGCACGGCGCGGCTGGAAAAGCCACACATCGGGAACTGCGGCGTGCCCTTCATGAACAGCACGATGGGGTGGGCCTCGACTTCGGCCTGGATGCGTTCCATCACCGGCATGGTGTTTTCTCCTGCGTTGACGGCCTGCGAACGGGGCTCGTGTAAACTCGCATTGTAAAGCCTGCGCACGGCCAGCCGCTGCGCAGACCCTGCCCCGATTCACCCTGCCCCGCCCCTGACCAGGAAACGCCATGACCATCGAACTACCTCCGTTGCCGTACGACCGCACTGCACTGGAGCCGCACATCTCCGGCGAGACCATCGATTTCCACTACGGCAAGCACCACAAGGCTTACGTGGACAATCTGAACAAGCTGATCGAGGGCACGGAGTTTGCCGAGCTGCCGCTGGAAGACATCATTCGCAAGGCGCAGGGCGGGATGTTCAACAACGCAGCCCAGGTCTGGAACCACACGTTCTACTGGAACGGCCTGAAGCCGGCGGCGGACGGCGGTGGCGGCGAACCCGGCGGCAAGCTGGGCGAACTGATCAACCAGGCCTTCGGCGACTTCGCCAAGTTCAAGGACGAATTCACCAAGACCGCCATCGGCACCTTCGGCTCCGGCTGGGGCTGGCTGGTGCAGCGTCCGGATGGTTCCCTGGCCCTGGCCAGCACCTCCAACGCCGCCACGCCGCTGACTGGGGAGGACACCCCGCTGTTGACCGTTGATGTCTGGGAACACGCGTACTACATCGACTACCGCAATGCGCGGCCGAAGTACGTGGAGTCGTTCTGGGCGCTGGTCAACTGGGACTTCGTGGCCGCCAACCTGCGCTGAGCACGAACACCCTGCAGAGACAGGAAAGGCCGGGCATTGCCCGGCCTTTTCGCATCAGGGTCACGAATCCCCTGTAGGAGCGCTCCATGGGCGCAAACTCTGGGCGCGGTGTGAGCTAAAGAAAAGCTCGCGCCCATGGGGCGCTCCTACCGCTGCGATGACAGGTCAGGCCAGCAGGCGCGATGCCACCGGAGCGATCTGTGGCTTGCGGTCCAACTCCCTGCCAACGCGCTCCAGTGCAGCCGCCAATTCATGCGTGGTGTCGGCACGCAGCGTGGCGTGTCCCACCTTGCGCCCGCTGCGCGGCAGCTTGCCGTAGTCGTGCCAATGGCCGCTGGGCTCGGCCAGCACCGCGCTGCGTTCCGGCATCTGCCCTACCCAGTTCAACATGCAGGCATGGCCCAGCATTGTGGTGGAACCGAGCGGCAGAGAAAGCACGGCGCGCAGGTGATTTTCGAACTGCGAAGTCTCCGCGCCTTCGATGGTCCAATGCCCGGAGTTGTGCACGCGCGGGGCCATTTCGTTGGCCAGCAGTGTGCCGTCGTGGCAAAACAGCTCCAGCGCGAACACACCCACGTAGTCCAGTGACTCGGCCAGGCGTTGCGCATGATCGAACGCCTGTGCCGCAAGCCCGGCATCGACCGATGCCGGGGCCAGGCTGGCGGACAGCACCCCGTCCACGTGCCAGTTCTCGGTCAGCGGCCAGCAGCGGAATTCACCGGCACGGCCGCGCACGGCCACCACCGACAACTCGCGCTGGAACGGGATGAAGGCCTCCACGATCAGGCCAACGCTGGCAGCCTGCGCACCCAGCGCCTGCCAGGCCGCACCGATATCGTCCGCAGACTTGATCCGGAACTGGCCCTTGCCGTCATAGCCCAGGCGGCGCGTCTTGAGAATGCACGCACCGCCGATGCGGGCGACTTCGGCTTCCAGTTCGCTGCAGGTGGCAACCGCGGCGTAGTCACCCACCGGGATACCTAGGCTGCGGAACAGGTTCTTTTCCACCAGCCGGTCCTGGGCCACGCCCAGCGCGCGCGGATTCGGAAATACCGGCACGCGCGCAGCCAGCCATTCGGCGCTCTCGGCCGGCACGTTCTCGAAATCGAAGGTGGCCACGTCCACGCGTTCGGCGAACTCCGCCAGGGCTGCCTGGTCGCGGTAATCACCCACCAGCAGGGGCGCGAACTGGCCCGCGCAGGCATCGGCCTCGGTATCCATGACCAAGAAACGCAAACCGAGCGGCGCGCCGGAAAGCGCCAGCATGCGGGCCAGCTGCCCGCCCCCCAGGATGCCGACCGTGCTCATCAGGACGTTGTGCCGGCACTCGATGCCGGCTGGCGCGGATCGTCGTTGCTGATTACTTCGTCGGTCTGCCTGGCGCGGAATGCCTCCAGCGCCGTCGCGATGTGGGCGTGCTCCGGCGCCAGCAGGGCAGCGGCGAACAGGGCCGCATTGGATGCGCCCGCGATGCCGATCGCGAACGTGGCCACCGGAATCCCGGCCGGCATCTGCACGATGGACAGCAGCGAATCCATGCCGTTCAGCGCCTTCGACTGCACCGGCACGCCAAGTACCGGCACAGCGGTCTTCGAGGCCAGCATGCCCGGCAGGTGCGCAGCGCCGCCGGCCCCGGCAATGATCGCGCGCAGACCGCGTTTACCCGCGTTTTCGGCGTAGGCGAACAGCACGTCGGGGGTGCGGTGTGCGGACACCACCTTCACCTCATAGGGCACGCCCAGCGCATCGAGTTTCTGCGCGGCATGCTGCATGGTCTCCCAGTCCGAACGGGAGCCCATCACGATGCCCACGTAGGGGCCTGCAGCGGAGGTGGTCATGGCCCTTCCTCGGTACGATACAGCGGACGCTGCGAGCGCCCACGGTGGCAAAGGCTTATTCTAGCCACCTTCCCGGCACTACGACTGACCCATGGACCGCAAACTGCTCGACCTGCTGTGCTGCCCCGCCACCCGCCAGTCATTGGCGATGCTCGAGCCACAGGGGCTGGAGGCACTGAACCGCGCCATCACCGCGGGAGGCGTGAAGCGCGCCGATGATTCCTCCCAGGACCGGCCGGTGCGCGAGGCCCTGCTGACCCGTGACCGCAAGACGGTCTATCGGGTGGAGGACGGCATTCCGGTACTGCTGGTGGAGGAAGCCATCGACACCGCGCAGATCGGGGATTTCCCAGGCAGATGAGGCGCGACCTGTCCCCGCCACCGGCCGCGGTCATTGCTGCCGACGTGGCGCGCGCACTGGCCGAAGACCTGGGCGGCGGTGATGTCACCGCGGCCCTGCTGCCGGACGTGGCCGACGTGGCCTACCTGCTGTGCAAGGAAGATGCGGTGATCGCCGGCCGGCCCTGGTTTGACGCCTGCCACCGCGCGCTGGATCCCGACGTGCAAATCGATTGGCGCGTGCACGATGGCGACAGGGCCACTGCGGGCCAGGTGCTGGCCACCCTGTCTGGTCGCGCCCGCGCGCTGGTCAGCGCGGAGCGTGCTGCGCTCAACTTCCTGCAAACCCTGTCGGGCACCGCCACGGTCACGGCGCGGTATGTAGAGGCCGTACGCGGCACCGGCACGAGCATCCTTGACACCCGCAAGACCCTGCCCGGGCTGCGCCTGGCGCAGAAGTACGCGGTACGCTGCGGAGGTGGCGACAACCACCGCATCGGCCTGTACGACACGGTCATGCTCAAGGAAAACCACATCCGCGCTGCGGGCTCATTGACCGCAGCGGTGTTGGCAGCCCGCCTGGCGCAGCCGGACCTACCGCTGGTAGTGGAAGTGGAGACCCTGGCCCAACTAAACGAGGCGCTGGCCGTGCGCTGTGATCGGATCCTGATCGATGACTTCGACGCGGCCACCCGGCGCATCGCCGTGCAGCGTGCCCACGGGCTTATCCCGCTGGAGGTGTCCGGTGGCGTTGACCTGGCCACGGTGCGCGCCATTGCCGAGGATGGGGTGGACTTCATCTCCATCGGCGGCCTTACCAAGCACGTGCATGCAGTCGACCTGTCGATGAAGCTGGGGCCAGCGCCTTAGGCGGTGCTGGCTAGTGGCCATGATATCCCGGCAAGGCCAGGCCGTGAATCAGCAACGCAGGATCAACCGTGCGGCAGGCCTTGCTTAAGCCGCCCCGTATCGCCACATTGTCCACATGCCTACCGTGATCCTGCTGATGATTGCCGGCGCTGCCGCGTTCGCCTACTGGAACGCAGCCCGCGCCGCCGCCGAACATGCCGAAAAACTCGGCCGCAACGCCTGCACTGTGGCCGCAGTGATCTGGCTGGACCAGACCGTGCACGCGGCGGGCGTGCGCGTGCGTCGCAATGCCGATGGCCGCCTGGGTTTCGAACGCAGCTTCCGCTTCGAGTATTCCTACGATGGCAGCGATCGCCACATCGGCAGGATGGTGCTGCGCGGCGACCGGCTCATTTCCTTTGTCGGCCCGGTGCGGCCTTCGGTCACGCCCATAGACCTGCCTTGAGCAACAGGTAAACGTCAAAAGAGCCCGATGGGCGCGAGCTATTGCTTTTTTCCAGGCAGCGCTGCAAGAGCTCGCGCCCATGGGGCGCTCCTAAGGAATATGCAGGCGCTACTTGACCACGCGCAGGTGGGTGCGCTTGCCGGCAGGCGGGTTGTCTTCCGGCGCAGGACTGGTTGGGGTTGGCGGCTCGTCGCCGTCGTCGCCGCTGGGTCCAGTGGCCCCGGCCACGTCATCCGGAAGGGCCATGCCCTGCCCGGTCTCCCGCGCATAGATGGCCAGCACCGCGGAGATGGGCACGTGGACCGGATAGCTCACCCCACCGAAGCGGGCGCTGAAGCTCACTGATGCATTGTCGACCTGCAGGTGCATGACCGCGCGCTGGGCGATGTTCAACACCACCTTGCCCTCTTTCACGGCGCTGGACGGGACCTGCACGCCGGGCTGGGTGGCGTCGACCAGCAGGTGCGGGGTCATGTCGTTGTCGGCAATCCACTCGGCGAGCGCGCGCAGCAGGTACGGGCGATGGCTGGTCATCGGTGGCGCTTCATCGGTCATGCGATCAGTCTATGTGCAGGTGGTCCGCGGCGCGAGTGTGGAAGCCATGGCCGGCGCGTGCATATCAAAAAAAGCGCATGCTGCCGGCCTGACTGCTGACCACGCCGAAGCGCACAGCCCGTCCACGCCACGCGCTTACGCGGGCAGTTCGCGCAGTCGCTTTTCCTGGTCGGTCATGCTGCGCGCGTAAGCCGGGTTGCGGAAGATGCGGTTGCCGTAGTCCTCGATGACCTTGCCGTCGCGCGGCAGCGGGATGTCCAGCGACGGCAGGCGCCAGATGATCGGGGCCATCGCGCAATCGGCCAGGCTCATTTCGGGATTGAGGAAGAACTTGCTGGCCTTGAACAGCGGCACCGCGGCGGTCAGCAGCTCCTTCAGCCGCTTGCGGCCGGCTTCTGCCTGCGCCTTGTTGCCCATCTGGATGGCCTGCACCTGTGGCACCCAGTCGTGCTCGATCCGCAGCATCGCCAGCCGCAGGCGCGCCCGCGACAGCGGATCGACCGGCATCAGCGGCGGATGCGGGTAGCGTTCGTCCAGGTATTCGCTTACCACCGAGGCCGCGTACAGCGCCAGATCCCGCTCCACCAGGGTCGGCACGGAATGGTAGGGGTTGAGGTCGATCAGGTCTTCGGGCGGATTTTGCGCATCCACGGGGACCATATCGTAGGTTACGCCCTTGGCCGCCAGCACCAGCCGTACGCGGTGGCAGAGTACGTCGTCTATGGAGGAAAAAAGGGTCAAGGTATTACGCATACGCGGACTCACAGCCATCAGGCTCTCCGACGACCGGTACCGCCGATCGCATCGACGCCAGCGGCCCTGTGCCGATGGTCGTCACGGTTGCGTGCGCTGCGCGTCCTTGCGGAAAAGCGCGGCTCCGACTTTTCGTGCAAGCCCCATTGCAGCGATGCAGGGGGCCGGGACGTACAGGCAACGCTAGTGCACATCCTTCCAGTACTCCTGCTTGAGCAGGAAGGCCAGGAAGGTCAGTGCCACCAGGAACAGGATCACCCACACGCCCATCTTCTGGCGCTTGAGGGCCGCTGGCTCACCGACGTACTGAAGGAAGTTGGTGATATCACGCGCGGTCTGGTCGAACTGCAGGGAGGTCTGCGTGCCGGCGCGGGTGATCTTCAGCGACTCGACGTGGCGCTCGCCAATCTCGTCAGGCTCGCCGAACTCCGCGTGCTGCAGGCCCTGCAGCTGCCAGAGCGGATTGGGCATGGAGGCATTCGGGAATACCGTGTTGTTCCAGCCCATCGGCCGGGTTTCGTCCAGGTAGAACGACTTGAGGTAGGTATAGATCCAGTCGCTTCCTCGGACCCGCGAAATCAGGCTGAGGTCCGGCGGCATCTTGCCGAACCACTTGGTGGCCGGATCGTGCGGCATCGAGACCAGGATCGGCTCGCCGAACTTGGCACCAGTGAAGTTCAGGTAATCCATGACCTCCTGCTCGGTCAGGCCCAGGTCTTCGGCCATGCGCGAATAGCGCATGTACTTCAGCGAATGGCAACCGGAGCAGTTGTTCATGTACAGCTGTGCGCCCCGCTGCAGCGAGGCCTGGTCGCTCAGATCGTTGCCCGCAGACTCGGTGGCCGAGCCGCCGGCAGCAGCGACGGAAAGCGACATCAGCAGGCCGGCAGCAAAGACCGCGAACCTGGCGAAGAATCGACTAGTCATGCGTGGTCACCCGTTCCGGCAGCGGCTTGGTCTTGTCGAGCTTGGTCCATAGCGGCATGGTCAGGAAGAAGGCGAAGTAGTAAAAGGTCAGCACGCGGCCAACGATGGTTTCCACCGGGTCGGTACCGGTGCCGGCGCCGATCTTGCCCAGCCAGATGAAGCTGAAAACGAACAGGCCCAGCAGCACCTTCGACAGCAGGCCCCGGTAGCGGTACGACCTGACCTTGGCCCGATCCAGCCATGGCACCAGGAACAGGATGGCGATCGCGCCGAACATGACCAGCACGCCGCCCAGCTTGTCGGGCACCACCCGCAACATCGCGTAGTACGGCGTGTAGTACCAGACCGGCTTGATTAGTGCCGGGGTCACCAGGCTGTTGGCCTCGGTGAAGTTGTCGTGTTCAAGGAACCATCCACCCGCGGCGGGGGTGAAGAAGATGATGAAGGCGCCGATGATCAGCAGGAAACCGGCGCCCACCAGGTCCTTGACCGTGTAGTACGGGTGGAACGGAATGCCGTCGGCGGGCTTGCTGGCATCCCAGCGGTTGCCCTGCGGCCCCTTCTTGATATCCACCCCGTCGGGGTTGTTGGAGCCGACCTCATGCAGTGCACCCAGGTGCAGCACGATCAGCAGCAGCAGCACCAGCGGCACCGCAATCACGTGCAGGGCAAAGAACCGGTTGAGGGTGGCGTCGCCGGGCAGGTAGTCGCCCATGATCCACTCGGTCAACCCGTTGCCGATTACCGGGATGGCGCCAAACAGCGAGATGATCACCTTGGCGCCCCAGAACGACATCTGGCCCCACGGCAGCACGTAGCCCATGAACGCTTCGGCCATCAGCGCCAGGTAGATCAGCATGCCCAGGATCCACACCAGTTCGCGCGGCTTCTGGTAGCTGCCGTACATCAGTCCGCGGAACATGTGCAGGTAGACGACGATGAAGAGCAGCGAGGCGCCGGTACTGTGCATGTAGCGAATCAGCCAGCCCCACTCCACGTCGCGCATGATGTACTCGACCGAGTCGAAGGCCTCCGCGGCGCTGGGCTTGTAGTGCATGGTGAGGAAGATGCCGGTGACGATCTGGTTGACCAGCACCAGGATGGCCAGCGAACCGAAGTAGTACCAGACGTTGAAGTTCTTCGGCGCGTAGTACTCCGACATGTGCTTGCGATAGGCCGGCATGAAGCCCGGCGCACGCTCGACGAACCATTCCCAGGCGTTGTTGGCGGTGCGGGTGAGGATATTGTTCGCCATGGCTTACGCGGTCCCCTTGGGGTCGAGCCCGATCACGATGGTGGTGTCGTCCTGGTAGAAATGCGGCGGTACCGCCAGGTTGGTCGGGGCCGGCACGCCGTCGAACACGCGCCCGGACATGTCGAAGCGCGACTTGTGGCAGGGGCAGAAGTAGCCGCCCTTCCAGTCCGGGTCATACGGCTGCGGCCTGATTTCGCCGGCCATTTCCGGCGCGCAGCCCAGGTGCGTACACAACCCCACCAGCACCGAAATCTCGGGCTTGACGGAACGGAACTCGGGGTTGCCCTTGAGCACGTAGGCGGGCTGCTGGTCGGCATTGGCGGAAAGTGGGTCGCTCAGGCGATCGTCCAGGGTGGGCAGCGCATCCAGAATGGCCTGCGAACGCTTCACGATCCAGATGGGTTGGCCACGCCATTCCAGCACCAGCCGCTGGCCTTCTTCCAGGCCCACCAGATCGGCGGTAACCGGGGCGCCGGCCAGCCTGGCCTCGGCGCTGGGACTCCACGATTTGATGAACGGCACCGCCAGGAAGCCGGCCCCCACCGCGCCCACCACGGCCGTGGTCGCGGTCAGGAACTTGCGCCGGCCCGTGTTTACAGGCTCATGGACCCCATCGTTTGCCATCCGGCACTCCGCAAAACAGTCAGGTAGCTAAAACGCTGCCAACACCCGCCGCCAAACCCTGGCGCGGGCCACAAGAGACAGCAAAGTGTAACGGAAGCCCCAATCCGCAGACAACTTCCAGCATTGAATCAATGGTTTACGAAAGGGTGTCGGGCCGTATGCTGCGGCCGGTTGATCAGCGCGTGGCCACCGCGCCGCGATAACGGTCGGCCAGGACCGCCACTCGCTCCACATAGCGCTGGGTTTCCCGGTAGGGCGGCACGCCCCCGTGCCGGTCCACCGCGCCCTCGCCGGCGTTGTAGCCCGCCGCCGCCAGGGTGAGATTGCCGTTGAAGCGCTTCAGCAGCCAGGCCAGGTACTGCACGCCCCCGCGTATGTTC
>JAJAZJ010000343.1 GCA_026785795.1 Pseudoxanthomonas sp. | reverse complement strand
TTCATCAGTTCGAACGCATTCAACACGCCGCCGAAACCGGCCTCGGCATCGGCCACGATCGGCTGCAGGTAGTCGACGCTGTTGTCGCCTTCGGCATGGTTCAGCTGGTCGGCGCGCAGCAGCGTGTTGTTGATGCGCTTGACCACCGCCGGCACCGAGTCGGCGGGGTACAGCGACTGGTCCGGATACATCTGTCCGGCCAGGTTGGCGTCGGCGGCGACCTGCCAGCCGGACAGGTAGATAGCCTTCAGCCCGGCCTTGACCTGCTGCATGGCCTGGTTGCCGGTCAGTGCGCCCAGCGCGTTGACGAAGTCCTCGGTCTGCAGGTAGCCCCAGAGTTTCTCGGCGCCCAGGCGCGCGATGGAATGCTCCACGTGCACGGTGCCGCGCAGGCGCACCACGTCGGCGGCGGTGTAATTGCGGGTGATGCCCGCCCAGCGTGGATTGGTATCCCAGTCGTTCTGGATCTGTGCAGCGGTCTGCATTGTGCTCATGGTCGTTCTCGTCCGTGGTTAAGGGATTGGGCTGCTGGTATGAAACGGTTGTTGGTAGGAGCGGGCCCTGCCACCTAGTCGAGGCGCTCGTACGCCGGCAGGGTCAGGAACTCGGCCAGCTCGTCGCCGCGGCTCAGCTTGTCCAGCAGCGCGATGGCATCGGGTATGCGGGCGGAACCGGGCAGCTGCGCGATGTCGCCCAGCTTGGCCGGCAGCTCGCGCAGCGCGCGCTCCAGCAGGGCGAAGTCGATCTGGGTGCCGTCGGCCAGGTGCAGGTGGTCCGCGCGTGGCTCCTGGCCGAACGCATCGGCATGATGCAGCCACTGCCACAGCTGGGTGCGCGAGATTTCCGCGGTGGCCGCATCCTCCATCAGCCAATGGATCGGCACGCAGCCGCTGCCGTCCAGCCACGCGGCCAGGTAACGCACGCAGACTTCCACGTTGCCCTCGAAACCGCCGCGGGTGATGGTGCCGGCGCACGGCGCGATCAGCTGCTCGCGGGTGACGTGCACGTCGGCGCGCGCAACCTGCTGCTGGTTTGCCTCGCGCATGTGCTCGTCGAAGATCTCGCGCGCAATCGGAATCAGCGCCGGGTGCGCCACCCAGGTGCCGTCGTGGCCGGCGCTGACCTCGCGCAGCTTGTCCGCGCGCACGCGTGCCATGGCCTGTTCGTTGGCCGCTTCGTCACCGCTGATCGGGATCTGCGCGGCCATGCCGCCCATGGCATGCGCGCCGCGCCGATGGCAGGTCTGGATCAGCAGTTCCGAATACGCCTTCAGGAACGGCTGGGTCATGGTGACCTGGCCGCGCTCGGGCAGCACCCGGTCGCGATGCCGGCGGAAGGTCTTCAGGTAGGAAAAGATGTAGTCCCAGCGCCCGCAGTTCAGGCCAACGATGCGGCCGCGCAGCGCGTGCAGGATCTCGTGCATCTCGAACGCCGCCGGCAGCGTCTCGATCAGCACGGTGACCTTCATCTGCCCCTGCGCCAGGCCCAGCGTGGCCTCGATGTGCGACAGCGCGGTTTCCCACAGCGCCGCCTCTTCCATCGACTGCAGCTTGGGCAGGTAGAAGTACGGGCCGCGGTCCTTGGCCGCCAGCGCCTGTGCGCCGTGGAACGCAAACACGGCCAGGTCGAACAGGCCGCCGGCGATCGGCTTGCCGTCGATGCGCACGTGCTTCTCGTCCAGGTGCCAGCCGCGCGGGCGCACCACCAGCACCGCCTGTTCGGCGAACGGCTTCAGCGCATAGCGCTTGCCGCTGTCGGCGCTGAACTGCAGGGTGCCGGCCACCGCGCCGATCAGCGACTGCTGGCCCGCGATCAGGTTGGCCCAGGTCGGCGAGGTGGAGTCCTCGAAGTCGGCCATGAACACCTTCGCGCCGGAGTTCAGCGCGTTGATGACCATCTTGGCGTCGACCGGACCGGTGATCTCGACCCGGCGGTCCAGCAGCGCCGCGGGGATCGGCGCGACCCGCCAGTCGCCCTCGCGGATGGCGCGGGTGTCCTCGCGAAAATCCGGCAGCTCGCCGGCATCGAAGGTGGCCTGGCGCGTGACCCGGGCGTCCAACAGGGCCTGACGGCGCTCCTTGACCCGTCGGTGCAGCGATGCCAGCAGGGCCAGGGCCGCCGGGGGGAGCACGCTGTCCTGGCCCGCCGCCTGGGCGGTGACTTCGACCCCGTTGCTGCCACCGGGCAGGGGTTCGGCGAACACGGCAGACATGGGCGGCTCCTTGCGATCGCGTAGGACTACGCTGGGCCGCCAACGTGCGCCTCCCTGACTTATTTGACAATACAGTTTTGTCAATGCAATAAATAAGCTCAGCTTATATGATGCACCGCAATGCCAGACCTCCTTGTGCCGATGCCCCGCTTTCCCTACAAGTCCGACCGGCTCAAGCCGCTGCGGGCCTTCTGCCAGACCGTGCGCCTGGGGTCGGTGTCGCGGGCCTCGGAGGCGCTGTACGTCAGCCAGCCGGCCATTACCCTGCAGCTGCAGGCGCTGGAGCGGGAGCTGGGGGTCGCGCTGTTCGAGCGCAGCGGGCGGCGCTTGGCCCCCACCCGCGAGGGCCAGCTGCTGTACGAAATGGCCCAGCCGCTGGTGGAAAGCCTGGACGGACTGGGCACCCAGTTCCGGGACCGGATACGCGGCCTGGACGCGGGCGAGCTGAATATCGCCGCCAACAGCTCCACCATTCTGTACCTGCTGCCGCGCATCGTGGAGCACTTCCGCAGCCAGTACCCGGACGTGCGCCTGACCCTGCACAACGCCGCCAGCGCCGACGGCACCGACCTGCTGCGCTCGGATGCCGTGGACCTGGCCGTGGGCTCCATGCTGGACGTCCCCGCGGACCTGAGCTACGCGCCGGTGTACCGCTTCGAGCCGCTGCTGATCGCCCCGCCCGGTCACCCGCTGCTTGCGCAACGCACCCTGAAGCTGGCCGACCTGTCGGCCTACGGGCTGATCCTGCCGCCGAAGCGGCTGGTCACCTACCGGCTGGTGGACCTGGTGTTCCAGCAGAACCGGGTGGCGTACACGGTGGCGCTGGAGGTGGGCGGCTGGGAAGTGATCAAGCAGTACGTGGCGATGGGCATGGGCATTTCCATCATCGCCTCGATCTGCCTGACCGAGGCCGACCGCGACCGGCTGGCCTCGCGCTCGCTAAGCGAATGGTTCCCCAGCCGCACCTACGGCGTGGTGGTGCGCAAGGGCAAATACCTGTCGCCGCAGGCCCGCGCCTTCATCCAGCTGATCAAGCCGGACCTGTTCGCCGCCCGCAGCTATGACGAGAGCGGCCCTTCGGAACGCTGAGGCCTTAGCCTTGGCCGGTGCCGGCGACCAGGCGCTTATGCCGGCGCCACCAGAAGACAGCCAGCACCACCGCCAGCAGCAGGCAGGCCAGCATTGGCAGCAGCAGCATCCCGCTTTGCTGCTGGTAGACCACCAGGGTGGCTTCATCGAAGTAGCGACCCTGCGCGTCGAACCTGTCGCGATACGGCCAGTAGTAGACGAGGTAGTGGAATCCCAGCGCCATCGCAGCCGCCGCACACAGCCCTGCCGCCAACAGCAGCAGCCGCTGCGAATTGCGCGGACCGGACCTGGCGCTCATGGCACTGATCGCGTGGGTTTGAGG
>JAJAZJ010000342.1 GCA_026785795.1 Pseudoxanthomonas sp. | reverse complement strand
CTTCGGTACCGTGGGGCGGCCACTGCGGGGTAACCAGATCGTCGTCGCAGAGGATGGGGCCATCCGTGTCAGCGGCCCCGGGCTCTTCCAAGGCTATCTGGACGAAAAGACCCGGACAAGCGGCGATGCGGAAAACTTTTTCCTGACCGGGGACCTGGGCCACCTGAGCACAGACGGCTACCTGACCCTGACTGGCCGGACGGGCGATCTGATAAAGACCTCCACCGGGCGCCGGATCGCCCCTGCCGGTGTCGAGGCCCAACTGCGGCAGGTGCCGGGGATTGATGAGGCCGTGCTGATTGGCACAGGGCGCAACTACCTGGTTGCGCTGTGTACCAGCAGTGCACCCAAACTGGATGAAGAAAGCCGCATGAAACTTGCCGAGCGAATCTCGATACAGATAAGCCAACTCGGAACGCATGAGCGGCCGCGCGGCATTGCGCTGCTACACCGGCCCTTCAGTATCGAGCAAGGCGAACTGACGCCGAACCTGAAAATAAGACACTCGGCGGTTGAAGATAAGCACGCTGCTTTGATCAATTCAATCTATCAGAAGATCGATGGCTCGCCAGCGACGCCGGACGGGCAGGTTATCGTGATCTGAACGCTTGCAAAGAATTGTCTGCTGAAGCTCTGTTCGGCCATGGGCGCTGGGCCATGACCGGGAATTTCGTCGCAATGCGTGCTCAGCCTGCCTGGCCCTTGCGCTGCTGGTAGTAGTCAAGCACGGTATTCAAATAGAGATCCGGTGCAGGTACGCACAGGCCAGCGGGCTCGAGCAGGGCACGCGAATCGTGATTGGCGAATGTCTGCAATTCATCCAGGTAGGCAAGAAACAGCTCCAGATTTCCCAGTGCTCGCCTGACCTGGGTTGCCGAGAGCCAGCCAAGAATGGGAACAGCGACGCGAAATGCGCTGAGCGGCAGGAACCGGATTTGCGGCAACTCCTCGCCCGATGCAAGCATCCTCTCGCGGATCAGACTGACCAGGTCGGGAAGTTTGACCGCGTCCCTTGGCCCCGAGCAAAGATGCAGCACTTGGCCTGCCGTCTGCGGCGAGCAGGACGACCAATGGATTGCACCTGCCACGTAGTCGACGGGGATCAGGTCCAGCGTTGCACCGACCAGGGAAGGCATGAACCCCGAGGTTCGCTGGCCGGACAAGAACTCACACAAGTGATAGAAAACCTGGAAGTGAATGATGCGGCCGGCGGACGAATCCCCGACTACCATGCTTGGCCGATGCACAGTGATCGGCAGGTCGTTCCAGCGCGCGAAGACGACACCTTCAGCCTCTGCCTTGGCGGCTTCATACGTGTTGTGAAAACTCGTCACTTCCGGCATGGGGCGCTCAGGGATAAGGCCGGGCGTTCGCCCGCCCACGCCCACCGTGCTGACGATTTCCACTTTTTCCAGCACCCCGGCCTCACGATTCCGATCCGCCAGCTCCAGCGTCGCCTCTGCGGGAACCACCGCATGTGCGCGGGCTTCTTCCAGGGGAAGGGTCATCTTGACTGCGCCGGCGCAGTGCACGATATGCGTGGTCGAGCGGCTCAGCCGGGCATAGACGTCTGCCTCAATGCCGAATCGAGGCAAGGCAGCGTCGCCCTCCACGGCTTCGATGCGCAACCAGCGCGAATCGTCTTCAGTCATACCCCAGAAACGGCCCAGATCGGCGAGCCGATCCGTCAGCGCGCGACCGCGCTTGGCGCGCAATAAAAGCTTCAGATGCGTGTCGGGCTCGTCCAGGTACAGGGGCGCCAACGCGCTACCGATTGCTCCCGTCGCTCCGGTGAGGAATACCTGCTTCAACCGTCCACCTGCATGGCACTTCCCCAAGGGGCGGCCTGCTTCCAATCTTCGTACACGAAATCAGGCCATTCGCGCCGGCTTGGCCGATTGATCACCAGGTCTTCATCGCTCAGTCCCGGCCAATCCATTTGGATGGACACCTCCTTGCCCATCAGCACCTTGCGCCGGATCATCCAGTTCACGAACGGGGCCATGAAGGCCCATGGAAGCCGGCTCGCCTTGCCTTCGCGGACAAGCGCGCAAAACTCAGGCGCGTACGGGCTGTAGCCGAAGTTCTTGAGATCCGAGTACATCATCAGCCAATTGATAGGATAGTTGCTGTAGACAGGGCTGGCCTTCTTCTTCGAATCGATCAGCCCCAGCTGTACCACCTTGGACATCACCTCGTCCTGGTTGTATGGCCAGGCGTGGTAAGGCGCCAGGTATCGGGGGAACCCGGTCCCCGGCGGGTAGTCGCCTGGATTCCAGAAGCGGGCAAGGTCGGCCGCATCGAACAGCTCGCTGTCGCGCAGTTCGGGCGGCGCCCAATCCACCTTGCTGATCGACAGGCGGGGAAACTCATACAGCATTCTTTCCGGCAGCGGTTGGCCAGGAGAGTATCCGGCCAGCACCAGCGAGATGTTCAGCGCGACGGCGGTTCGCAGCGCATTGCTTTCGAAGAGCGGCCCGTAGGCAAAGGAGATTGTGTGGACCGCGCCGCGTGCCTCCTGGTTCATGGGCAGGAAGCGAAACAGCTTGCGGTAGAACGCCATTGACGGCCGGTACACCTGATGCTCAACGTCGAGTTTCTCCACCGCGCGGTGGATGTTGCTCCAGGCGATCGGCCCGATATTGATATCTGTGGTGTGCGCCAGCACGCGAAGCCCGTACTCGTGCTTGAGCTTGTGAATCAGGAAGACGCTGTCTTTGCCCCCGCTCAGGGGCACCAGGCAATCGTATTCGCCGGTCCCGCGGGTTGTTTTCAGGGTGTGTTCCAGATCCGCTTCACAGGCTTGCCGGATTTCCTCGGCCTGCAGATGATCCGTGGGCTGGTACTCACGACAGAGGCGGCATATCCCCGCGCTGTCCAGATCGGCGCCCTCGGCGCGCCCGGGCAGCAGACATTGCCTACAGCGTTGCATGGTCGCGGCATCCCTGTGTGTAGGCCACGCGCGATAGCGGTTGCCTGCGCCTGATTGAGCGGCAACTGTACTTGCGGGGCAGGGTGAATTCAACCTGGGTTCGCAACAGCTCAGCTGCTGGAAGCGGCTGGGTTGGCCAAGCCCTAGACCTTCACCGCCAGGTCGGGTGCCGAGTCAGATAACAAGCGCAATGCGGCCGTGGAAACAGGCGAGCGCTGCGGCCAATCCCTGCTCCGGATGCGTATATCCCGGTATAGCCCGCGGCCGGCGTTTGACCGGCATGGTGATGCAATTCACGAGAGCCTGACGAACGTGCAGCGGGTCAGTGTGTTTCCGCAGGCACGGCCGCAGCAGGCCGTTGATCTTCTGGATGCGGCAGCGCGGCCGCCGCGCCTTGGGATCGGTGAGCCAGATGCGGATTTTCCACCTGCACAACCGCAGGTGATGGCGGCTGCGGTTGGTCAAAGCCCACCGTCGGCGATGGCTTGCAGAGCATCATGTTTTCCGCGCCGGTCCTGCGAAGGTCAGCTTCGACCACATCCAGCAGCCCCCTGACAATCAGCGGCACCCCGGCATACAGCGATACACGTGACATGTAGTAAGGCGCGCGCTGGCCGCGGTGCTCAACGGGGGCGCCTACCTGCACGAACTTGAGCCCGTAGGAGCGCAAGCGACGGGCAAGCGACGGCTCCATCATGGCGAAGACGCCGTCGAGCCCCTTGATGACTCCCAGCGCCGCTGCGGAAAGATACAGGCCCAGCGCGATCCACGGTGTACGCGCACGGGTAAAAGCCTTCTTGCGCTTTTCCAGGATAACCATTGGCACGCTGCTCTCATTCTTCCGGCGCCGGAAGGAAGAACGGACAGCCAGCCTGGATATTTCGCCAATCTTGGTTCGGTCGGGCACCAGTTCATCCATGATGCCTGGGTACATCGTGGCGCGGCACAGCTTCTCAAAGGGAAGCAGGTCGTCCGGACGCTCTGGATTCGCCAGCACTACGCGAACACATCCCGCGTAGGTGTCTGATGCGTCATGGTAGAGCAGAGAGTGCAGCGAAAACTGATCGAAGGAATCGATCTCACGCTTGTCCGGAAAATTTGCAGGATCTTCCAGGTGCAGATCACTGCAATAGACGTCGTAACGTATGCGGAAATTCTCATTCTTGAGATCCTCGTTGGAGGCAGCCACCGCCACCGCGCGGAAATAGCGGTGAAACAGATAGCCTGCAACGACCCGATAGCCCGCGCGCGTGATGGCCAGGTTTCGTATGAACAAGGCAAAAGCGCTGGGGGGTTGTGCCCCTTTCTTCTTGGCCATGATGTATTCCCTCCTGCAGACCTGTGCGCGAAAGCAGACTGACAAGGTGAGATGAAATCACCTACCGTTCGCAACAGGTTGTTCCCCATTTGACTGTTTTCTGCCCGAACTCCCCAGCCCAGGCCAGCCCGGCATGAATCTTCGCCGGGCGGGGACTATGCCACAACTTTTCCGCCGCGTCGCCTTGGGCGGGCGGTGGCCGCCGCCGGGGGGGTACAGGGGCCGCTTCACCTGATTGCCGGCTCGCCGGAGCACACCTTTAACGAGGCTGGACGGGCCTTGCGGGGTCCGAGCGGGCCTGGCCCGGGCAGACGCGCCAGCCGCACGGCCGGCCGGCCGTTACTTGCCCGGCGGGTCCGGTTGCCCCACTGGCCTGCGGAACCCGGGGTCAGCTGAAGTGAGATCATGGCGAGGGCGCTGTGGCAATATTGCCAACGGGTTTAGGTGATTCAAAGCTTCCCTGAACGACCCTGGCAGGCATCCCTGCGCGGCTGTCGTGGGGCGTTGGGCGCATCCGCCCAGCAGCCAGCCCCGTGCAGCGCCCCCGGCTATGCCGTTCAACGACGAGGGCGTGGCCGGGATACGCCGCTATTTACCCAGCCACCAGTAGGCAAGCGGTTGAACCCCAAAGGCCCCATGCTTCCCATCCACAAGATCATCTGGCACGAATGGAGAGAGAAGCGCTTGCCCGCGCGCGTACCCGAGCCCGAGTACATGGTTGACCCAGCGCAAATCCAGGCCTACGTGACGGCGTACGAGTGGAACGGCCCGGCTTCCGCGCTGCAGCTGTATCACCTGACCCAACTGGCCAGCATGATCCGCCCCGGCGACACGGTGGTCGACCTGGCCTGCGGGCCAGGCCCCCTGCTGCTGGAGCTGGCCCCGCTGTTTCCAGACTGCCTGTTCATAGGCGCCGATCTGTCGCAGCCGATGCTGGACGCGTTGAGTGAGGCGGCAGCACAGCGTGGGCTTCGCAACGTCCATACGCTGTGCGAAGACATACGCGACCTGCCCAGCCTGGCCGATCTCACGGTTGATATGGTGATCAGCACCTCGGCCCTGCACCATCTGCCCGATCTGGAATGCCTTGATCAGGTCTTTGCGCGCGTGGAGCGCCTGCTCAAGCCAGACGGCGGCTTCTACAGTTTCGACTTTGGCCTGGTAAGGTCAGCCAAGGCGCGGGCCCTGCTGGTGGCCGACGTGGCCCGCCGGGCGCCGGCGCTCACGGCGCAGGACTACCGGCTTTCATTGGACGCGGCGTTTCCGATGGCTGAGGTAATCGCCAGCGCGCGGCGCGCCCTCTCCCGGCCGCTGACCGTGCGCTCCAGCTGGTTTGTTGACTTCTTCTACTTCATCCGCACGCGTGACCGTGGGCCGCCGGCGCCAGCAGTTCTCGCCTATGTGCAGGCCATGCGTGCACGCTGCGATGTTTCTGTGCGCGCTGAAGCCGCCATGCTGCAGCGACTGCAGCGGGTGCGTTGACTGGAAAGCCTGCAAGCAGGAAAGCAAAAAAGCGCGTCGGCTGCTGTGGCTGGTTTCGCCTGGAACGAGGTTAAATTTGGGCACCGCGGCGGTGCGCTTGTAAGCTGCAACCAGTCTGGCTAGTCTAGAAGCACGCGCAGGATGCACCAGGATTGGTCACGAATGTCCGAGTCAGTTCGCCCGCCGGGCAAGTCCCGCGAAGAAATCGCCGCCGCCTACAGGTCCGAACCCTGGTGGTACGACGTTCGCGGATTCTTCATCCTAACCTTTGCCTACAACAGCACCCTGCTGCGGCAGATGCGAACTTTCGGGCCGAACTTCGGTCCCCGGCACCTGGAGCTGGCCTGCGGTACCGGCACCTTTCTGGAGCTGCTGCTGCGCTGGCGAAGCTGGAAAAAACTGCCCAAGGTCGACGTAGTCGGGGTTGACTATGCCGAGTCCATGCTGGCCGGCGCCCTCAACCGCTTCCGCGGCCAGGATGGCTTCGAGTTCCTGCATGCAGACGCCGCCGACATGCCTTTCAGCGACGGCGAGTTCGACACTGTCAATATCGCCAACGCCATCCACTGCCTGCCCGATGTGGACGGAGGCCTGCGCGAGACTTTCCGGGTAATGAAACCGGGCGGCACCCTGGCGGCCAATGCGCTGCTGTATCCGCGCGGGCCGTGGCCGTTCAAGGGCATTGCCCAGCGCATCAATGAGTGGGGTATTCGCAAGGGCATCCTGTACACGCCCTACGACGAAGCCGATGTGCGCAGGCGGATACTGGCTGCCGGCTTCGAGCTGGTGGCCGACTCCGTGTCCGGCAACTGCTACGACGTGCTTGCACGCAAGCCCGCCTGATACGCGCCTGAGCCCATGGCCTTTGAGTACGAGGCAGCCTTCTCCCGCAATATCGGCTGGCTGACTGCACCCGAGCAGGCCTTGCTGCAGGGCAAGCGTGTGGCGATCGCCGGCTTGGGCGGCGTGGGCGGCGCGCACCTCCTGACCCTGGCCCGGCTGGGTATTGGCGCTTTCAACATTGCTGATTTCGACCACTTCGAAGTCCACAACTTCAACCGCCAATCGTGCGCCTTCGTGTCCACCCTGGGCCAGCCGAAGACGCAGGTTGCGGCGCGCATGGCGCAGGATATCAACCCGACGGCGGACGTGCGTGTGTTCGGCGATGGGGTGAGCGCCGCCAATATCGATGCCTTCCTGGACGGCGTGGACGTCTACGTGGACGGCCTGGACTTCTTTGCCCTCGAGGCCCGCCGGCTGGTGTTCGCGGCCTGCCGGGAACGCGGCATCCCCGCGGTCACCGCCGCGCCCCTGGGCATGGGCGTTTCGCTACTGTACTTCGACCCGAAAGGCATGAGCTTCGAGCGCTATTTCAGGCTGGAAGGCTGCAGCGAACAAGAGCAATACGTCCGTTTCATCGCCGGCCTGTCGCCCGTCATGCTGCAGCGGGGCTATCTGGTTGCACCTCAAGCCGTGGACTTCGCCGCCCGCAAGGTGCCGTCCACTCCCATGGCCTGCGACCTGTGCGCAGGCGTTACCGGCACCGAAGTGCTGAAGCTGTTGCTGAAACGCGGACCGACGCGCGCCGCACCCTGGGCGATGCAGTTCGACGCCTACCGGCAGAAACTGTCCTTCACCTGGCGACCCGGCGGCAACGCCCACCCGATGCAGCGCCTGCTGATGCGCATGATCCGCCCACGCCTGCAGGGCAGGTGACCGCGATCCCGTCGCGCGCAGCACTTCGCAGTGGCGGCCGCCCGGTGTACTTGGACAATAATGTATCTTGGCTCCTGCGCCCCGCGGCGGCTAGCCTTGGCGGCAGACACCCGCATCCCGCCTGCCGCACTCGACATCGAAGAACGCCGCGAGCACCTGGACCTGAAGCACTACAGCTTGCTGTGCACCCACGCCGCGCTGCAAGACTAGTAAATCAATCATGGTGATCGTTTCCAGCAAGCGGGCGCGGCAGCGTCGAGCCCGCTTCGCGGCCGCGAATTTTGCACTATCGTGCAGCATCCCACCAGTCACGGCGCTGGCCGGATTGAACCAGGTATTTTCCCCAGAACCATGGCCATGCTAGACCACAGGATTCCACCGCCCATCATCGCCTTTCTGTGCGCCGCACTGGCGTGGGCATTGGCACGTTACACGCCTGCATTTTCTTACCCGCCGCCGCTCCCGCTACCGATTGCGGCGCTTTTCGCGCTGGGTGGATTCGCGCTGGACCTGTCCGGTTTCCTGGCCTTCCGCAACGCCAGCACGACTGTCAATCCGCTCTCACCTGAAAAAGCGACGGCCATCGTCCAAAGCGGGCCCTACAGATTCACCCGGAATCCGATGTATCTGGGCATGGCCAGCATCCTGTTCGCTTTCTGCCTGTACCTGGCCAATCCAGTGTCATTGGTTGCCGTCGGGGTCTTTGTTATCTACCTCACGCGCTTTCAGATAATCCCTGAGGAGCGGCTTCTTCTGCATAAATTCGGTGAGTCCTATGCTGAATATAAAAGGGCTGTCAGGCGCTGGATTTGAAGGTTCGCTGATGTTCAAAGCCGCGCCCGCTTCGCGGGATGGATCGATTCTGGCGTTAGCACACATGAAAATGCTGCTGCTTGGACTGCTGCTATTTGCCTATGCCTTTGTCTACGTGAACCAAGTGGGACTGCCGGATTTCGTCAAACGCCCATTGCTCGCCCAACTGCAGGCCCGGGGATTGAACATGGATTTTTCCCGGTTGCGGGTCCGGTTGGG
>JAJAZJ010000341.1 GCA_026785795.1 Pseudoxanthomonas sp. | reverse complement strand
GGCAGGCCCTTGGCGGCCAGTTCGCGGGTCAGGCGGAACTCGGCGAAGCTGCGGGTCTGGTTGGAGCCATGCCAGAGGTACTGATCACGGCTGATCCTGGCCGCCCAGCCGCCGCGCAGATACAGGCGTAGTACGCTGGGTCCGAACGGCGCGTCCACGAACCACGCCCCGCCGCGTCCGCCTTTGTCCACCGGGTGCGCCCGCTCGCCCCACTGGGTGGGTCGGAACCAGTCCGGGTCGACTTGCCGGATCCGTTTGCTGTCGAACAGAATCGCACCCAGCCCGCTGCCTTCACGGAACGGCGTCAGGGATTCAGTGGCGTCGAAATCGACCATCTCCGGAGTCTAACAACACTTGTCAACGATTCCGCTGTCACTTTGCCTGCTGCGTCTGTCCGCCCTTGGCGACGTGACCCATGTGTTGCCGCTGGTTAGCACCCTGCAAAAGGCCTGGCCCGGCGTGCAGCTGCACTGGGTGATCGACAAGGCCGGACAGAAGCTGCTGGACGGGCTGGAGGGCGTCAGCTTCCACGCCTACGACAAGCGCTCCGGCCTGGCCGGCATGCGCGCCCTGCGCCGCGAGCTGCCCGCATCCGGCTTTAACGCACTGTTGCACATGCAGGTGGCCCTGCGCGCCAACGTGCTGTCCGCCTTCATCCCGGCACGCCGGCGCATCGGCTACGACCGGGCCCGCTCACGCGACCTGCATGGGTTTTTCATCAATCAACGCATCCCCGACCGCCCCGGCATCCACGTGCTGGACGCCATCGGCAGCTTCTGCGAGCCGCTGGGGCTACGCCAAACCGAAGTGGTCTGGGACCTGCCGGTGCCCACCGAAGCCCGCGAGTGGGCGCGGGCGCAGTGGGACCAGGACGACACCCCCACCCTGATGATCTCGCCCTGCTCCAGCCACGCACGCCGCAACTGGACCCCGGACCGCTATGCGGCGGTGGCCGACCATGCCGCCAGCCGCGGCTGGCGCATCGTGCTGTGCGGTGGGCGCAGCGAGCTGGAGCGCAGCACCACCGACGCCATACTGGCGGCGATGCGCGCACCCGCACTGGACCTGGTGGGCAAGGACACGCTGAAACAGCTGCCGGCCCTGCTGGAGCGGGCCACCCTGGTGATGACCCCGGACTCAGGTCCCATGCATATCGCCAACGCGATGGGGACGAAGGTGCTGGGCCTGCATGCGGCCAGCAACCCGGCACGCAGCGGGCCATACTCGGATACCCGCTATTGCGTGGACAGGTACGACGCCGCGGCGCGCAGGTTCCTGGGCAAGCCAGCCAGTGAATTGAAGTGGGGAACCAAGATCGAGTTCGACGACGTGATGGCGTTGATCAGCGTCGAGGATGCGGTTGCGGCGTTCGAGCGCTATCTGACTGACCGCCACGCGACATAGGGCGGGCCCAGGCCCGCCGCTCTTGGGCCGTCTCTTTCGTGCAGATTCAGCGACAAATTAACGGCGGGCCGGGGCCCGCCCCCTGCGTTCTACTTCGCGTCTGCGCGGTAATCCTGGTACGACTTCTCTTCCACGTAGCTGGAGCCCAGCGCCAGATTGATCTCTTTCTTGATGCGTGCGCGCTCATCGTTCTCGAAGTACACCGCACGCGCCAGGCGGATGAATTCCGCATCGAATTCCTGCGCCTTTTCCTTGATGCGAATATCGTCCTCGATCACCCACAGGCGCTCGTTCACCGCCTTCAGCCGTGCGCGCTGCTCCACGATGCTGTGACCGGCCGCCGGATGCACCATCCAGGTCGTTTCCAGCGCGGACAGCTCGTTGCGCACGTTCTTCAGCTTGGCCTCATCACCTATGCGCTCGGACTTGATCTGCAGGATGGCGATTTTGTCGAGCAGTTCGCCGAAGGATACCGGGGCTAGAATTTCGGACATGGCGTTGGGTCTATGGGGGCAGGAGCTGAATTGTAGGCATACCCGCTTCCAATGCCACCCTGTTCCGTCAGACTTCTCTAAAACCGACGCTGCGGATATCGTCAGGGGTCTTACCAGGCCGTATCAGGATACGACTGGATGAGCGTAAGAGCAGCGCCTACATCACCTGTTTGCCCACACGACCATGCATGGCTCCAAGCTGTCTAGGAAGAACCGGATGGTCCGCGTGACTTTGATATTTCGTCCTGGAATTTGCTCAGCTGCTCGCGCATGGCCCGCACTTCAATCAGGATCGTGTCGCGCTCCTTTTGGCTTTCTTCATCCTGCTCCTCGTGCATGCTGTTCACTATGATGGCGATAAACAGATTCAACACGATAAACGAGGCGACCAGTACGAAAGGAACAAAAAATAGCCAGGCCAGTGGGTAAACCTCCATGACCGGACGCACGATGCCCATCGACCAGCTTTCCAGCGTCATGATCTGGAAAAGCGAATAAAGCGATGCGCCGATGGATCCGAACCATTGCGGGAATGCGTCGCCAAACAGCTTGGTGGTCATCACCGAAGCAATATAGAAGGTCAGCATCAGCAGCAAGATCACGCTTCCCATCGCGGGAATGGCTGAAATCAGCCCGCCAACCACTTGCCGCATGCGTGGAACAACCGACAGCAGCCTCAATACCCGAAGAATACGCAGCGCGCGCAATACGGCAAAGCCGCCACCTACTGGCAAATACGCAACCGATACGATCACCGTATCGAAGATATTCCAGCCACTCTTGAAAAAATTGCCGCGCTGAACATAGAGCTTCAGCGCGAGTTCAACGGTAAATATCGCTACAACTATCTTGTCGAACAGGTAAAGCCAGTTCCCGGCATAACTCTGTATGCCCTTGTTGGTCTCCAGGCCCAACGTGATTGCATTGATGATGATGACCACCATGATGAATTGACCGAAGCGCGGATTGCTTATGACGCCATCAACCCTCTCGCGCAGTGCTTGCCTTGGCATGTTCTGGTTCAAATCTTTCACCGTTATTGGATAGGTCTGCGACATAACGCTGGGCATCTGGCCCAGCAGCAATTGCTGTTGCCAACGCATCATGCGAGTTGAGCATCAGGGTTCGGGCCATGCTCTTGGCGAGCCCTGTGATGTCTGCCGCGTCAAGTATTCCATACCTTCAGACACGACGGACTCTGCTTGGGCTC
>JAJAZJ010000340.1 GCA_026785795.1 Pseudoxanthomonas sp. | reverse complement strand
GCCTGGGCCCGCCCTATGTATTTGAGCTGTCGACGTCGGTGCTCGTGGAGCATTGTCGTACGCACACAAGTAGCGCCTTACGTTGCCGCCGGCTGCTGTGATCCCGCGGGGCTGCGCTCGTCGGACACGATATTGCCGTCCTGAAGGGTGATCACGCGGTCGCACTCTGACGATAGGCGCGGATCATGGGTGACCAGCAGCACCGCGCAGCCATACTTCTGGTTGAAGCGGCGGAACAGCGCGAATACGTCGGCCGCACTCTGGCTGTCCAGGTTACCGGTGGGCTCATCGGCCAGCAGCAGCGCCGGTCGCCCGAAGAGCCGCGCTTTTTCTGCGGCAGCACGGGCCACGGTTTCGGCTTCGACGGCCAGCTCGCAGGTTTCCCGCGCAATCAGCTGCGAAGCCAGCAGCGTGCGCCGCCGCTCGGCTTCGCGATTGGCCAGGCTGAGCTGGGCCTCGGCCTGACGCAGCGCTGCCTGCGCCTGCGGCCGGCCAGATTGCTGCAGTTGCGCAAGACCGGCTTCGGCCTGCTTCAGCGCGGCGCTCAGGTCATCTGCACGCAGTACCGCCAGCACGTCTCCGGGCTGCACGCGGTCGCCTTCCTGCACCGTGCGCTCCACCAGCACCCCGGTGATCTCGCTTCCCACCTGCACCCGCGCCACATTGGCGACCCGGCCCGCGGCCACCACGGTCTGCACCAGCGGCCGGCTCTGCACCGCATAGGCCTCCAGCTGCGGACCCTGCCACCAGCGCCATACCGCCAAAATCAACAGCAGGGCGATGACACCCGGAATGCCCCGCCACAGCCACCGCTTTTTGCCGACTTTCCCCGCAGGCGGGTGGCTTCCGGCGGAACCGGCAGGATCGGGCGAGGGTGGGCGCGTCATGGACGAAGGCCATCTGGGTTCGGGAGAGGGGTTCAGGCCCATGGATCGCGAAACGTTGCATGACCCGGCAACGATCGCATGTCGTGTAGATCTGCACCGCTCCTACCATACCGCAGGCGTCAACCCGCGAAAGATTGTTTCGCACCAGCGTAACGGTCCGTGCCACGGATGATGCGCAATATCGGCATCGCAGCGGCGGTGATGGCGGTCCAGGGTTCCATGCGCTGCGACGGCAAGGGTGTGTAAGCTTGGCGGCCACTGGATTGCTGCCATGCAACACGGTTTTTGATGACGTCTTCCTGCAGACCAAAACTTCGCTGACTTGCAGGGCCCAGCAGACGCCTGAACCGACTCATTACCCCACGGACTACTTGACAACCTTAGCTGAACGAGGGTTCACTCTACGGGTCTGCAGGGAAGCAAACAGATGCCTTTGCCGCAAAACGTGTGCCTGCCATTTTGAATGGCGGGTCCAACTGTCTGGTGGCGGCGGTATCGACTAGGGGAAACGCATCGGGGGTCATCCGCACCCCGTGGCGACGGTCATGCCTGCCTTCAGCGCATTGTTCGGCAGGACAAGAAAAAACCACCAACAGCCGCCATAGGCAACGGGAGTCATCAGATGGAAGCATTAACCGCAGGCCAGTTCTCGCTGGTCTACAACGCTTTTTCATTCGCCATAGCCACATTTGCAGCCGCAACGCTGTTCTTCTGGTTTGGGCGCTCGCAAGTCTCGCCCCACTATAAAACTGCCCTCACCGTTACCGGTTTAGTGACGTTTATTGCGCTCTACCATTACTGGCGAATCTTCAACAGCTGGGGTTCGTCATACGAGGTCGTCAACGGCGTCGTCGCGGTGACGGGCGTCGAGTTCAACCGTGCTTACCGATACGTAGACTGGCTGCTGACGGTTCCGCTGCTGTTGATCGAACTGATCCTGGTCATGCGGCTTGCGCAGTCGGAAACCGTGTCCAAGTCAATCAAGTTGGGCGGGGCCGCGGCGCTGATGATCCTGCTGGGCTACCCGGGCGAAGTGTCCGGTGGAATCGACTCCACCCGCATGATCTGGGGCGCTCTGTCGATGCTGCCATTCCTCTACATCGTGTACTCGCTCTACAGCAGCCTGGGTGAAGCAATTGAACGCCAGCCTGAGTCCGTTCGGGGCCTGATCCGGCTCGCGCGCAACCTGGTGGTGGTGTCGTGGTTCTTCTATCCCATCGTCTACTTCTTGCCGTTCATGGTGAACATGAGCGGTGGAACGTCCACGGTCGCGATCGAGGTTGGTTACACCATCGCCGACATTACCGCGAAAGCGGTCTTTGGCCTGGTGATCTTCGCCATCGCGGTTCGCAAGTCCGAAGCTGACGGTTTCAAGGCCTAATGGCTGAGTGTGGTTGAAACGAGGGGCGGGGCCGACTTCAGTCGGCTCCGCTCTGTTGTTGATATTGAACGGAGTCCTGGCGCGAGGCTGCCATGTATAGCGATCACGCGACAACCAGCCTGGACCCGGTAGAACAATTGATGCTGGAGCTTGTGCGACAGGGTACGGGGGACGTCGGCAGGGCCGCCGCTCACCATCTTTCCGCGGGCGGTGCCCGCATCAGGGCGCGGCTTGCGCTGCATGCCGGGCGCGCATTGGGACGGCCCGAGTCCGAGTCCATTGCCATCGCAGCAGCCTGCGAACTTCTGCATAATGCCTCCCTTGTCCACGATGACCTGCAAGACCGGGACGAAAGACGTCGCGGCCAAGCGGCGGTCTGGTATAGGTTCGGCGACGCAATGGCTATTTGCGTCGGCGATTTATTGCTGTCAGCGGCTTACGCAGCGCTGGGCGCGGCTGGCGCAGGCACAGCTAGACTTTCGGTCCGGATGCATCGCCGCATTGGCGAAGTGATCCGCGGCCAGTGTGCTGATCTGGCGCTGCAGGGCAGCGCCGATGTTTCCCTGGAAAGCTACGAGCGGGTGGCGAGCGGGAAATCCGCGCCGCTGCTGGTGCTTCCGCTGGAGCTGGCATTGACGCTCGCCGGCAAGGAGGAAGCCGTGCCCGCCGCGGCCGCGGCCGGGTCGCTGTTTGCCATCGGCTATCAGGTGGCAGACGACCTGCAGGACGTTACCCAGGATGCGGCGCATCAAGAGCTAAATATTGTTTCAGTGCTTGCCGCATCCGGCGAGTCCGATCCGCACCAACGTGCGCGCGAGTTGGCGATCCTGCGGTTTCGGCAGGCGCATGCGGCCGCGACTGGCCTGCCTTCGGGTTCGGGCGAGCTGCTGGCTACCCAGGCAACCCAGCGGGCTGATCGGCTCTCCCGGGCACTCGAGCCGGCGTGAGCCGGGTGGTGGTCATCGGCGGTGGCTTCGGCGGTATTGCCGCCGCGCTAAGGGCGCGCGCCAAAGGCCACCAGGTCACCTTGGTTGACCGTTGTCCAAGGCTGGGCGGTCGGGCACAGGTATTCGAGAAGGACGGATTCCGGCATGACGCCGGGCCAACAGTACTGACTGCGCCATTTCTTTTCGAAGAGCTTTTTGCGCTGTTTGGCAAGCGCATATCCGACTACGTGGACATCGTGCCGCTGCCTCTTTGGTACCGCTTCCATTTTCCCGACGGCGACACGTTTGACTACGGCGGCAACCTCGAGCAGACGCTCGCCGAGATTTCCCGGATCCATCCGCCGGATGCCGCGGGCTATCTGGCGCTGCTGGAGCAATCGCGCCGCATCTACGACGTTGGCTTCACCGCGCTGGCCGATGCACCGTTCCATCGATTCAGCTTCATGCTCAAGCAGATCCCGCACCTGCTGAGGCTTGCCGCCTACCGGTCGGTCTGGCAGATGGTGGCCCGCCATGTAAAGCACGACAAGATTCGCCAGGCGTTCTCGATCCAGCCTTTGCTGGTCGGGGGCAATCCGTTTGATACCACGAGCATCTACGGCCTGATTCATTTCCTGGAGCGGGCACACGGCGTCCATTTCGCCATGGGCGGGACCGGCGCGCTGGTGGATGCGCTGGCGCGGCTGATGTCCGAGCAAGGCATCGCGGTCAAGCTCGACACCACCATTGCATCGATCGAAGTCATCGCCGGTGACGTCAGCGCGGTGCTTACGGAAGCCGGTGAACGCATCGAGGCCGATCACCTGGTATCCAACACGGACCCGGTGCATCTGTACGACAAGCTGCTGCCCAAGTCCGCCAGCAAGCGCTCGGCGCAGATCAAGGCCAAGCACAGCGAGCAATCCATGGGCTTGTTCGTGCTGTATTTCGGCACCAGCCAGCAGTACCCCGATGTGGCCCACCACACGATCTGGCTT
>JAJAZJ010000339.1 GCA_026785795.1 Pseudoxanthomonas sp. | reverse complement strand
TCATGGGCGAGATCCTCGTACTGCAGGTCACCGGTGAATCCATCGATCTGTCCGCTGACCGGCTGCCCGGCAAGCTCGCGTGAGGAGACGAACCCGAGCTCCAGCTGCGGATGGCGGGCGATGAGCTTGATCAGCTCGACACCAGTGTGGCCGCGTGCGCCGACCAGTCCGACCGTTTTTCTAGCCGTCATGCGGGTGTCCCGCGAGTTCGAGCCTGTGGCGGAGGTTGCTGCGCACTGCGGGCCATTCACCGTCCACGATGGAAAACACCACCGTTTGGCCAAGGCTGCCGTCGGCATGACGCCGGTGGTTGCGCAGTACGCCTTCCTGCCTGGCCCCGAGGCGCGCAATCGCGGCACGCGAGGGATGGTTGTGCCAGCTGGTTTTCAGGAAAACGGCCGCGCAGCCCAGGGTCTCGAAGGCATGGGTCAGCAGGAGCAGCTTTGCCTCGGTGTTCAGTCCGGTGCGCTGCACCCTGGGTGCATACCAGGTGTAGCCAAGGTTGAGCCGGGGCACCGTGCGATCCATATCGTAGAAACGGGTGCTGCCGACGATTTCGCCGCTGGCGTCGCGCACCACAAAGGGCATCTCGACCGCCTGCGCCTGCCGGGCCAGCGCCGACTCCAGCCATGCGCCCGCTTCCGCCGCTTTGGGCACATTGGCGTACCAGAGGCGGGATAGCGCATCACCCTCAAGCGCTGCACGCAGACCCTGCAGATGTTCGGGAGCCAGCGGGGCGAGCGAGACATGCCGCCCAGCCAGCCGCGGTGCCTGCCAATCCTGCGTGGGGCTGTCAGCGTTCATGTCGCATCGACCAGGGTGGGGACGCGCGTGCGGCAGTGCGCCACGCAGCGCTCGATGTCGGCAAAATCGTCGATACCGTACCAGAACACCTTCCACTTTTCCTGCTTGTAGCAGCCATCGGACTCTGCGTAGTAAAAGATGTTGACCTGAATGTTGTGGCGCGAACGCCAGAACAGCTGCGGATTCTCTTCGCGCATCACCTGCCAGACCGCACGCCCCAGGCCCTCGCCCTGCGCATCGTCCAGCACGGCGAACTTGTCCAGGTAGGCGAATCCTTCCTGCTGGGTCAGGATCAGCGCGGTGCGGTAGTTCTGGCTGACGTAGATGCGGAAGGGTTTGGTCTTCTGGAAATAGTCGGCGACCAGGCTACGCCCGAAACTGGACTCGATCAGCTCACGCATCCTGGCAAGGTCGACGCCTTCCCATGAATCGAAGCGCAGCACGCGCTCACCGCGACGGACGAGGGTGCCCGAGCCCCGGTGGGTGAACAGCTCCTTGGCCAGCTCGGCCGGCTTGGTGATCGACACCGAGGACGTCGGCGGCAGCCGATCCAGCAGGTCCTTGATCTGTTCGATCTTCACCCTCATGCCGCCATTGATCCACGACTGGGTCATCAGCTGGTCGTACTCGGTGGACAGGTTGATCGAATCGATTATGGCGCCCTTGTCGTCCAGCAGCCCCCCGGTGCCGGTGAGGAAGATGATCTTGTAGGGCTGCAGCACCTGCACCAGCTCGTTCGCGGCGATGTCGGCGTTGATGTTCAGAATCTGTCCGCCGACCGTTTCGCCCAGGCTGGCAATCACCGGGATGGAGCCGGCTTTCAGGCTGGCTTCGATGGGCGCCTGGTTGATTCGCGCAACATCGCCGACCAGGCCGTAGGTCTGCTGGTCCCTGTACTCGGCTTCAAACACGCCCGAAACGATCGACGTGGCCCGTGCGCCAGACGCCTGCAGGGCTTCCACCAGGGCCAGGTTCTGCTGCTGGAACACCCTGCGCACGATCGCCAGCACTTCCGGCGTGGTCACGCGCAGGCCGTTGACGGTCTGCTTGGTGATGCCGGCAGCCGTCATCTCCTGGTCAAGCTGCGGGCCTGCACCGTGCACCACGATCGGGGTCAGGCCCACCTCCTGCAGGAACGACAGGGAGGAAGTCAGCGCGTCCAGATCATCGCGCAGCACTGCCCCACCCACCTTGACCACGGCGAAGCGCTTGGCGTCGAGCTGCGAAAAGCGCTTGACGTACTGCGATATCTCCTTGGCGCCGGCCATGCTGGTCAGCAGGCGGATGATGGTTTGCCGGGTTTGCTTGTGGGGTTCCATGTTTCAGTTTGTTCCGAAGTTGCGCTTCACCGTCTCGGCGTAGCCCTGTAGCTGCTGCAGGGAAACCCATTCGTCTGCGGTATGCGCCTGGGCGATGTCGCCGGGCCCATAGACCAGTGCGGTCATCCCGGCGGCCGAGAACAGCGAAGCCTCGGTCCAGAAGTCCACCGCATTGCCGACCGGCAGGTTGAGCTCATCGGCCAGGTCGCGGGCTGCAAGCCGGCGCTCCTCCGCACGCGCCACGTCGCCGCAAGGCAGCGACGGGCCGCGGAAGGTTTCCTCGTACTCGGCCAGCGCATCGGCACTGGCCAGGCCGCGGAACTGCGTATGCAGGGCGTCCACGTCCTGCGAGGGCAAGGGGCGAAAGCCGAACCGCACTTCGGCGCTGGGCGCGATCATGTTGGCCTTGATGCCGCCTTCCACCCGCCCGATGTTGAAACGCAGGCCAGTCAGTCCGCCGAAGCGCAGGTGCTGCTGCGAGGTCACGTAGTCCAGCGCATCGCTGCCCCAGCGCATCGCGTTGTGCACCGCGCTCAGCGACAGCGCGTTCTCCGCCGAGGCATGGCCGGCCTGCCCGCTGAACGCCATGCGCACCGAACTGATGCCGCGATGGGCCAGCACGGCCTGGCCCTGGGTCGGCTCGGCAACGATGGCCTCGATGAAACCGTGGTCACGGGCAAGGAACCCGGCGATGCAGCGAGCATCATTGGCTTCCTCGTCGCTGCTGAACAGGAATGCCGCATCGCCAACCGTGGCCTGGGCCGCGGCGATCAAGCACGCCGCCGCGCCCTTGATGTCGCATGCGCCCAGGCCAATGGCGCGGTCCTGGGTCACCCGCAGCGCCAGCGGGTCGGCTGTCCATGCAGGCGAGGAAGGCACGGTGTCCAGGTGTACGTTGAACACCCGACGGGGCTGGCCGCGCACGGCGAACAGCGAGACCGCGCCTGCGCCATGGTCGATGACTTCAACGACGAAGCCGGGCAGCTGCGCGCTGATGTACTCGAAGATGCCGCCGGTGGTGATGGCACGCGGCGGGTTGCGGGTGTCGAAAGACACCAGCGCTTCAAGATGGCGGAGGACTTGATCCAGCATCAGCGGTTGATCTCTGCCCACAGCGTGGAGCTCATTCCAAACAGCTTGATGAAACCTTCGGCCTCTTCCACGCCCCAGTCGGCCGACTGGGCATAGATCGCGCCCTTGGCGTTGAGGATGTGCGGCGACTGGATGGCCACGGCGTCGACGCGCCCACCCCGCGTTTCGAGGGTGACCGTGCCGTTGACGGTGGACTGCGAGGATGCAAGGAAAGCTTCAAGATCGGTCTTCAACGGATCGTGGTAGAAGCCCTCGTACACCAGCTCCACCCACTTGCGCGCCACCTCCGGCTTGAACCGGTTCTGCTGCTTGGTCAGCACGGCCTCCTCCAGCGCGCGGTGCGCGGTAAGCAGCGTGACCAGGCCGGGCGCCTCAAATACGATGCGGCCCTTCAGGCCGATGGTGGTGTCGCCGGTGTACATGCCGCGGCCCACGCCGTACTGCGCAAACAGGGTGTTGAGTTTGGCCAGCAGCCTGGCGCCTTGCATCGGCTTGCCGTCGAGTTCGGCCGCCACGCCGTTCTCGAACTTCAGGGTGACGATCAACGGCTCGGTCGGCCATGCGCTGCGCGGCGCACACCAGCCGCGCGCGCCTTCGCCCGGCGCTTCCCAGCGGTCGATCTCGCCGCCCGACATGGTCAGGCCCAGCAGGTTCTCGTTGATGGTGTAGGCCTTCTGCTTGGCGCGCACGCCGAAGCCGCGGTCCTCCAGGTACTTCTGCTCGTAGGCGCGGGTCTGGGTGTGTTCCTTCTGGATCTCGCGGATGGGCGCGACGATCCGGTAGTCGCCCGAGGCCTTGACCGCCAGGTCGAAACGCACCTGGTCGTTGCCCATGCCCGTGCAGCCATGGGCGATGGTCCTGGTGCCGAGCTCCTTTGCGCGTGCCAGCGTGGCGTCAACGATCAGGTAGCGGTCGGAAACCAGCAGCGGATACTGACCCTGGTAGCCTTCACCTGCCCATACGAACGGCTTTACGAAACCATCCCAGATGGCTGGGCCACCATCCACGGTGACGTGGCTGGCCGCGCCAAGCTCGGCCGCACGCTTCTCGATGAACTCACGCTCCTCGGCATCCACGCCGCCGGTATCGGCGAACACCGTATGTACCGCATACCCCTGCGCCTGCAGGTACGGGATGCAGAAGCTGGTGTCCAGTCCACCGGAGAAGGCCAGGACGATGTCTCTGGAGCCGGGATTGGAGATTGGGGATTGGGGAATGGAGGCTGGCGTGGACATTGGGTTTCCGGAATGAATTGAGGGGAATGAGGCAGCAGGTGGGCGGAATCGCTTTTACGATTCCCTATTTCTCATTCTCAATTCCTGCCTGGGAAACGAGCGCCGCCATGATCGCTTTCTGCACGTGCAGGCGGTTCTCGGCTTCGTTGATCGCGATGCACTGAGGCGAGTCCATCACTGCATCGGTGGCCTTGACGTTGCGGCGCAGCGGCAGGCAATGGCTGAACACGCCATTATTGGTCAGCGCCATCTTGCGTTCATCCACGATGAAGTGCCGGTACTGGTCGCGGATGGGTTTTTCCTGATCCCAGTTGCCAAAGTAAGGCAGCGCACCCCAGCTCTTGGCATAGATGACATCGGCGCCGGCGTAGGCACTGTCAATGTCGTGACTGATGGAAAGCGAGCCGCCGTTTTCGGCCACGTTGCTCGCGGCCCAGCCCAGGTAGCGCTCGTCCAGCACGTACTCGGGCGTCGGGCACAGTAGGGTGACGTCCATGCCCATGCGCGTGGCGATGGTCAGGGCCGAGTTGGCGACCGCGGTGTTGAGCGCCTTCGGGTGGTAGGTCCAGGTCAGTACGTATTTCCTGCCGCGCAGGTCGGGCGTGCCAAAGTGTTCCTGCAGGGCCAGCACGTGGGCCAGCTCCTGGCAGGGATGGGTAATGGTTTCCAGGTTGATCACCGGCACCGTGGCGTATTCGACAAAGCCGCGCAGCACGTGGTCCTGGCGGTCTTGCGACCAGTCGATGAACTTGGGGAACGCGCGCACGGCGATCAGGTCCACGTAGCGCGACAGCACCCTGGCCACCTCGGCGATGTGTTCTTCGGTATCCCCATCCATCACCGATCCGACTCCGAATTCGATCGGCCATGCGTCCTTGCCGGGCTGCAGCACCACGGCGTGGCCGCCCAGCTGGAACGCGCCGAGCTCGAAGCTGGTACGGGTGCGCAGCGATGGGTTGAAGAACACCAGGGCAATGGACTTGCCCTTCAGCGCGTCGCCCAGCTTGTGCTGCTTGTACTGGGCCGCGTGCAGCAGCAGCGCATCCAGCTCGGCGCGGCTCCAGTCCTGCGTATTCAAGAAATGCTTCATCAACGGCTTCCCTTCATTCCCAATAACGAAAAAACCCAGCGCCAGGCTGGGTTCCGGTTGAACAGGCAGACAGCGTCCGGTGACCCAGCTAGTTGAGCGGTTCCGGTCGGCGGGTGCGCGAGGTCGTGCCCGAGGCCATCCGGGCGGCGCTTACGTGCAGGTGCGCGTTCAGCTTCATTGCCGGCATCGTCGCATGCAGGGCGTGTATTGCGCAAGGCATCCTGCCTGGCTCACGGCAGCGCCACCGCCTGGCCGGGCAGGTAGGGCATCACCGAGACCCTGATCCGCAGCCGGTTGCCCGGATCCTCGGACAGCCTGGACCGGTACTTGATGCCCTTGTACACGTAGTCCACGTCGTAGGCGATTGGCCTGCGGAACTCCCGCTGCACCGGCACCATGCGGCAGTCGGCCTTGCGTGTTGCGGTGGCTACCGGATCAGGCTCGCGGGTGAATACGTCCTTGACCGTATCCACCAACCTGCCCCAGCGGCCCTCTTCGGCTGCCGGCGGAGGGCTGGGCTTGCTGACTTCCTCGCATCGCATCTCCGTGCGGGACGCACGCAGGGTCTGGTACACCGGCTCCACGTTGAGCACCTGGGCATAGTCAAGGCGCACGTTCTCCGGCGCGCGGCCATTGGCGTGCCTGGCGTCCTGCGCGGCGACCGGCAGCACCAGGACCACGGACAGACAGGCACCCAGCGGGAGCATCAAGCGGAAAGGGGCCATGGGCTTGTGAGGTCGAATATAGCGAACAGTGTAGGGAGTGCGGCTTGCGTGGGGCTGAATCGATGCTGTCAGCATGCTCGCGGCGCCGGTAGAATCAGCAGGCTCCCACCCTGCCTTTGCGCCATGACCCTGCAACTGCACAACAACCTGACGCGACAGGTACAGCCTTTCGTGCCTCTGGATCAGACCTGCCCCACCATGTATCTGTGCGGGCCCACGGTCTACAACTACGTGCATATCGGCAATGCCCGCGGGCCGGTGGTCTTCGGGGTTCTGGCCGCACTCCTGCGCCGGCGCTATGGAAACCTGCGTTACGCGCGCAACATCACCGACGTGGACGACAGGATCAACGCCGCCGCCAGTGAACTGGACGTGGCCATCCATGTGATTACCGACAAGTATGCCGCCGCGTACCGGGCCGACATGGCCGGGCTGGGCAGTTTGCCGCCGGATATCGAGCCGGAGGCCACGGCGCATATCCCGCAGATCATTGTCATGATCGAACAGCTGGTCGGCAGCGGCCATGCCTATGCGGCAGAGGGCCATGTGCTGTTCGCGGTGGGAACCTTCAAGGACTACGGCAAGCTGTCGCGCCGCGATCCGGATGAAATGCTGGCCGGCGCGCGCGTGGAGGTGGCGCCGTACAAGCGTGATGCAGGGGATTTCGTGCTGTGGAAGCCCTCCACGGGCGACCTGCCCGGCTGGGACTCCCCCTGGGGCCGCGGCCGTCCGGGATGGCACATCGAGTGCTCGGCAATGATCAGCGCCCACTTCGGCGAAACCATCGACATCCATGCAGGCGGCGTGGACCTGCAGTTCCCGCACCACGAGAACGAGATTGCGCAGAGCGAATGTGCGCACGATGGCAAGGTCCTCGCCCGCTTCTGGCTGCACAACGGCATGCTGAATTTCGGCGGCGCCAAGATGTCAAAGTCCGTTGGCAACATCGAGCGCGTGCACGACCTGCTGCAGCAGCATCCGCCCGAAGCGCTGCGCCTGGCATTGCTGTCGGCGCACTACCGCCAGCCGCTGGACTGGACCGATAGCCTGGTTGACCAGTCGATGCGCACGCTGGATCGGCTGTACGGGACGCTGCGTGACCTGGACGACGTGGTCGTGGAGGCGCGCATCCCTGCGTCGCTGGAAGACGCCCTAAACGACGACCTGAACACCCCGCAGGCGCTTGCCGAGCTTGCCCGCATTGCCGCTGAGGCACGCAAGGCAACCACCCCCGAAGAGCGGCAGCGGCTGAAGTCGGAGCTGCTGGGGGCCGGGCTGGCGCTGGGCCTGCTGCAGCAGCAGCCAGGCGACTGGTTCGGACGCGGCGCCTCCTCTGCGGACGACGCGCGCATCCAGGCCTTGATTGACGAGCGTGGCTCAGCCAGGGATGCTCGCGACTTCGCCCGTTCCGATGCCATCCGTGACCAGCTGGCGGCTGAAGGGGTGATCCTGGAGGACACCATGCAGGGCGTCAGATGGAAGCGCGGGTGAAGTTTTTCCCTTATCCACCAGGCAAAAGGTGGCGCAGGGCGCCGGGTGAGGGTCGCTCAAGCTGGAACTGCGCGAGCTTCCCCCCACTCTCTGCGCAAGCTCGCTCCCGCTGGGACGGGGGCTCGAATTACGGACCTGACCGCCTTACGATGACTGATTCGACATGAACAAGCTGACCTTCCCGCTGGAACCCACCCCCGCCGACGCCCAGCTCGCCATCCAGGACGAGTTCGCGTTTTTCAGCGACTGGTCCGAGCGCTACCAGTACCTGATCGACCTGGGCCGCAAGCTGCCTGTCTTTCCGGAGGAGTTGAAGACCGAAGACCATCGCCTGCTCGGCTGCCAGTCCATGGTCTGGATCGTGCCCCAGGGCGACGCGCAGCGGCTTGATTTCCAGGCGGTCAGCGACTCGGCGATCGTCTCCGGCCTGATCTATCTGGCCTTGCGCGTGTATTCCGGGCGTTCTGCGGCGGACATCGTGGCTACCGATCCCGACTACATCGCCAGCATTGGCCTGGCCAAGCACCTGTCACCCACGCGCAGCAATGGGCTGGCGGCCCTGCTTGGCTACATCCAGGACACCGCTCGCACGCTTCAATGAGCACGGCCGCAGCGGCCAGTGCATCGCCCTTTCGCAGCCGCGGTTTCCAC
>JAJAZJ010000338.1 GCA_026785795.1 Pseudoxanthomonas sp. | reverse complement strand
TGAGTTGCGTGCCCGCCTGGCTGACGAAATCCATTGCGCGGTCGGTGATGACGGTGAGTTTGCTCATGGGGTTGGCTCCAGTGGGGTATTGACGCTACCAGTGTCCACCGGACCATGTTCAGGACCCGTTAGTGCGCGGCGCGCTTGCCGGCCAGCAGCTGAATGGCCGATCATCACGCAACTCTCTGGAGAACCAGCATGATCCGGGTATTGCCAAACGTGCTCAGCGCCGCCGACCTGGAGCAGATCCGTTTCATGTGAAGCGAGGCTCTGCCCGACGGGTCGCGTTTGCCGACCACGGATCATCCGGCCGCGCCTCGGAAAACCCTCCGTCGACGCATGCTCACTGCCGCCGCAGCGGCCGGCGACGCTGGACAGCCTGCTTCAGCTTTTACGTACCGCGTGGCTTTGCCCGGTGAGTCGCCTGCGCCGACCACGGATCATCCGGCCGCGCCCCGTGAAACCCTCCGTGGACGCATAGTTACTGCCGCCGCAGCGGCCGGCGATAGTGGGCAGCGTGCTTCAACTTTTATGTGCCGCATGGCTTTGCGCGATGGGTCGCGCGGGCGGACCACGGATCATCCGGCCGCGCCCCGTGAAACCCCTCCGTGGACGCATAGTTACTGCCGCCGCAGCCGCCGGCGATAGTGGGCAACCGGCTTCAGCGATCAGGTGCCGCGCGGCTTGGTGCGGTGGGTTGCGCGCGCCGACCACGGATCGTCTGGCCACGGATGCCTCGGATACCGTCCCTTCATTTCCTTCTTCACTTCCGGGTAAGTTCGCTCCCAGAAACCGCGCAGATCCTGGGTGACCTGCAGCGGCTTGCCGCCTGGCGAAAGCAGGTGCAGCACCACCGCGATGCGGCCCTCGGCCACGCGCGGCGTGTCGGCCAGACCGAACAGTTCCTGCAGTTTCACCGCCAGCACCGGCGCCTGGCCATGCGCGTAGTCGATCCTGCGCTCCATGCCGGAGGGCACGATGATGCGCGTGGGAGCCAATGCCTCCAGGCGCTGGCCCAGCGACCCGTCCAGCCTTGATTTCAGCGCCTGCGCCAGCGCATCCTCGCCCAGCGCGTCCAGGCGGGTCTTGCCGCTGAAGGCCGGCTGCAGCCACTCGTCCAGCGATTCCAGCAGCGCTTCGTCAGCCAGGTCGGGCAGCCCGAGTTCGGGCATCCACTCGCGCAGCGAGCGCACCCGTGCACGCCACTGGCGCAGCCCCTCGCTCCACGGCAGGCACTCCAGCCCCAGCTCGCGCACCGCCCGGGTCAGCGCCGCCGCCGCTTGCTGCGGGTCCACGCGGCCGGCCGGCTTGCTCCCCAGCACGATTTGATCGAAGCGGGTTTCGCGCTGCGCGGAGAGTGCGCGTCGTCCCTCGTCCCAGCGCACCACATCCTGGCTGATGAAATGCTGCGGGAAATCCAAGCGCAGGCGCGCTTCGTCCACCGGTGCTGCACGCAGCACCAGCGCATCCTTGGCCTCGTAGCGCAATTCGCTGGCCACGATCCACGGCTCGCCGAACACCGCGCTGTCGTCGAACAGTTTCGCCATGCGGCCGTTGGCCAGCTGGTAGCGGCGCGGGTCGCCCGGATGCTGGTGGGCGATGCGGTCGGGGAACGCGTGCGCCAGCAGGTCGCCCAGGCGGTGCGCTTCGATCTCGCGCGGCGGCATGGTGCCCACCCGCAGACGTCGCCGCCATTGCGTGGCCGCTGCGTCGATGGCGGCCAGCCCGGAGCGGTGCGCATCGGCGGCCACGCGACCGTGGCGGAAAGCGGCCAGTGCGCGCCAGCGTGCGGCCAGTGCATCACCGCCGATGCGCAGAGGATCGCGCGCTTCGACCAGCGCGGCCAGGTCGCAGGCCAGCGCGGCTTCGTCGCCGGGCTGCGCGCGCGCCAGCATCGCCGCCAGCCGCGGATGGGTGCCCAGGGCCAGCATGCGCTTGCCGAGCGGGGTATTTGAGTCCGATTTGCCCGGCGCATCCAGCCGGCACAGCAGGTCGCGTGCTGCCGCCAACGGGCCTGCGGGCGGTGGGTCCACGAAGCGCAGCTCGTCGCTGCCCCACGCGGCCAGCTCCAGCGCCAGCGAAGCCAGCTCCACCTGGCCGATCTCCGCACGCCGCTGTGGCTCGAGCCGCTGCGACTGCGGCCACAGCCGGTAGGCCCAGCCTTCGGCCACACGCCCGGCGCGTCCGGCACGCTGCTCGGCCGAGGCCTGCGAAATGGTCACCAGCTCCAGCCGCGAGAAGCCGCTGTTGGGTTCGTAGCGCGGCTCGCGCGCCTGGCCGCTGTCGATGACCACGCGCACCCCGGGCAGGGTGACGCTGGACTCGGCCACGTTGGTCGCCAGGACCACGCGCCGGCGGGCCTGTGGATCGGGCTGCAGGGCCAGCGACTGCTGTTCGACGGACAGCTCGCCGTGCAGCGGCAGCACCTGCACCTGCTGCGCGACCACCGGGGCCGACTCACCCAGCGCCTGCGCCACGCGGGTGATCTCGCGTTGACCGGGCAGGAACACCAGCACGTCGCCGGGGTGCCGCGGCAGCGCCTCCTCCACCGCACGCCGGGTTTGAGTCTCCAGCGATTCGTCGCGGCGGGCAGGAAAGTGGGAAACCGTTACCGGAAAACCGCGGCCTTCGCTGCCCAACCGCGGCGCATCCAGAAAGCGCGCCAGCCGCTCGCCGTCCAGCGTCGCCGACATCACCACGATGCGCAGCTCCGGGCGCAGCTGCGACTGCACGTCCAGGGCCAGCGCCAGGCCCAGGTCGCCGGCCAGGTGTCGCTCGTGGAATTCGTCGAACAGCAGCGCGCCGATGCCTTCCAGCAGCGGGTCATCCTGCAGCAGGCGGGTCAGGATGCCTTCGGTGACCACTTCGATGCGGGTCCGCGCCGTCACCCTGCTGTCGAAGCGGATGCGGTAGCCCACCGTGTCGCCCACCGCCTCACCCAGCTGCGCAGCCATGAAGCCGGCCGCCGCGCGCGCCGCGACCCGGCGCGGTTCCAGCATCACGATCTTCCTGCCCGCCAGCCAATCCTCGCCCAGCAGGGCCAGCGGCACCTGCGTGGTCTTGCCCGCGCCGGGCGGTGCTTCCAGCACCAGCCGCGGGTGTTCGGCAAGGCTGCGCCGAATCTCCGGCAGGATTGGGTTGATGGGGAATTCAGGCATCGCCATGCCACAAGGATAAAGCCTTGCCCCGTAGGAGCTGCGCCAGCTGCGACCGTGAACGCTTGGCTCCGATAGCGCCTGTCCACCGTAGGCAGGTCGCAGCTTGCGCAGCTCCTACAGAAACATGCCGATTAGACTGGGTGGATGGACTTGATTGATATCGGCGCCAACCTGACCCACGACAGCTTCGACGCCGATCGCGACGCGGTGCTGCAGCGTGCGCGCCAGGCGGGCGTGGCGCAGATGGTGGTCACCGGCGCCAGCCGCGAGCACTCGCCCAAGGCGCTGGCCCTGGCCCAGGCGCACCCGGGCGTGCTGTTCGCCACCGCCGGCGTGCATCCGCACCACGCGCTGGAGTACACCGGGGAATGCGATGCCGAGCTGCGCGCGCTGCTGGCCCAGCCCGAGGTAGTAGCGGTGGGCGAATGCGGGCTGGACTACTTCCGCGACTTCTCGCCGCGCCCCGCGCAGCGCCGCGCCTTCGAACGCCAGCTGCAGCTCGCCGCCGACACCGGCAAGCCGCTGTTCCTGCATCAGCGCGATGCGCATGCCGATTTCGTGGCGGTGATGAAGGGTTTCGACGGCCAGCTCGGCCCAACGGTGGTGCACTGCTTCACCGGCAGCCGCGAAGAGTTGTTCGAATGCCTGGACCAGGACTGGTATATCGGCATCACCGGCTGGCTGTGCGACGAGCGCCGCGGCCTGCACCTGCGTGAGCTGGTCCGGCATATCCCGGCCAACCGCCTGATGATCGAGACCGATGCCCCCTACCTGCTGCCGCGCACGGTCAAGCCGGCGCCCTCGCATCGGCGCAACGAGCCCATGTATCTGGCGCATATCGTCGCCGAGCTGGCCCGCGACCGCGGCGAGGCGGTGGAAATCACGGCCGCCACTACCAGCGCCAGCGCCCGGACCTTTTTTGGCTTGGCCGCTCCCGCAGCGGCTTCCTGAACAGGCGATCTGCCGCTCGCCCACGGGCAGGCGTCATGCCCGCCATACGCCTTGCTGGCTGGGGGGTGGCGTCTCCAGCGTGGCGGATTTCCCCCAAACAATCAGGCGCAGCGCACCAGCTGCCCCTCGTCCAGTGCTGTAATTTCAATTACCCGGCCAGGCGCTTTACGATACTTTAATCTTTGGCCAATCCGTATTACCCTCTAGGCAGTTCGCGAACCTTGGCATTCAGCCAGGGGGGCGAACGGGGCATGGCGCCATCACCTTTAGACCAATTACTTTTCGGGAGTACCAAGCATGAAGTTCAAGACCACCCAGCTGCGGGACGCAATTACCGTCGCGCTTGTTGTCGGCGTTTCCGCCACGGCGGGCACCGGGGCCGCGTTTGCCCAGACCACCAGCACCGCCAGCGCCACCACCCTGGACCGCATCGAGGTCACGGGCACCCGCATCCGCCAGGTCGATACCGAAACCGCGCAGCCGGTGCTGATCATCAGCCGCGAAGACATCGACAAGCAGGGTTTCACTTCGGTCGCCGACATCCTGCAGAACATCAGCGCCATCGGCACGCCGCCGCTGAGCCGCGCCGCCCCGCTGTCCTCCGGTGAAAACGCCGGCGGCACCTTCATCAGCCTGCGCAACCTGGGCGGCCAGCGCACCCTGGTGCTGGTCAACGGCAAGCGCCTGGGCATTTCCACCAGCGGCTTTGCCGACATCTCGCTCATTCCTACCGCGGCTGTGGAACGCATTGAAGTACTGAAGGATGGCGCCTCGTCCATCTACGGTTCCGATGCCGTCGGCGGCGTGATCAACGTCATTACCCGCACCAATTTCGAAGGTGCCTCGGCCAGCGCTTACTATGGTCATTACGGCGAAGGCGTCGGCGAAATTACCAAGGGTGACTTCGTGATGGGCTTCACCGGCGACCGCGGCTCGGTGACCGTTGCGGCCGAGTGGGGCAAGGAAGACGGCGTGATGGCGAAAGACCGCCCGTTCAGCGCCTTCCCGCGCGGCGCCAATCATCCGTTCGACAACTGGACCGCGGTCGGCCAGTTTGGCGGTTTCGCGCCTTCCTTCTCCCAGCGAGCGCTGTTTCCAGGCGTGACGTTCAATTCGCCGAGCGCTGCCCTCGGTCCAAACCCGGTCACACGCGCAGTCCTGCGTTCCGGCGGCGACCCGCGGAATCCGTTGGATTACATCAATCAAAACTTGAACACGGGCGGCTGCAACCTCGCCACCCCGGCCAGCCCCGGTCCACAGACCTGCATCGACGGCAACCCGTTGCACAAGAGCAACACCAACCAGCAGACCTCCCTACGCACCGCCCTGGATCGCAAGTCGGTGTACGTT
>JAJAZJ010000337.1 GCA_026785795.1 Pseudoxanthomonas sp. | reverse complement strand
CGATAGGGTGGCCTTCTTTGGTTACTTTCTTGGCCACACAAGAAAGTGAATCGCACAATGCGCGGCACTCAATAGCTGCGGGGCTCATCAAAATCTTTCCAGGCGTAGAGGCTGTCGGTGGGAACAGCCACCTTGGAACACAGCCGGGACACCGTTCCAAAAGCGTTTCGCGCGTTCCGCACGAGTCACTTTTCATTGCTTGTGCAAAGAAAAGTAACCAAAAGAAAGCACACCCCGGCGGCGCGCCCACGCTGCGCGCGGGTTCACAAACGCGATGGGAATTTTCGGAAGTCACATCCCTGTGCCCTCCGAAAACGCCGCGCATCGTGCGCGGCGCCCCTGCGGGGTTTTACCCATCCCATTTGTCGCGCCTCAGGGGCCCAATAAGAGCAGGGCAATTGCATGCTGCCTGAAATCGGCCAAGTCGCACTGATTCTGGCCCTGCTGGTGACCGCCCTGCAGGCAGTGCTGCCGCTGGCGGGTGCACAGCGCGGCAAGGCGAACTGGATGGCGGTTGCCAGGCCCGCGGCCTATGCGCAGATGGTCCTGGTGCTGGCCGCTTACGGGGCGTTGACGATTGCCTTTGTCGTCCAGGATTTCTCGGTCAAGTACGTTGCCGACAATTCCAACACCCTGCTGCCGATACACTACCGCTACACCGCGGTATGGGGCGGACACGAAGGCTCACTGCTGCTGTGGGCGCTGGTGCTTACGGTGTGGAATGCCGCCGTGGCTGCGCTTTCCCGCGACCTGCCCGAACAGGTGATCGCACGCGTGCTGGGGGTAATGGGCATCGTCAACCTGGGCTTCCTCAGCTTCCTCGTGCTCACCTCCAACCCGTTCGAGCGGCTGCTGCCGATGCCGCTGGAAGGCCGCGACCTGAACCCGCTGCTGCAGGACGTGGGCATGATCATCCACCCGCCCATGCTGTACATCGGCTACGTGGGTTTCGTGGTGCCGTTCGCGTTCTCCATCGCCGCACTGCTTGATGGGAAAGTGGACGCACGCTGGCTGCGCTGGACCCGGCCGTGGACCAACGTGGCCTGGGCGTTCCTGACCATCGGCATCGCCGTGGGCAGCTGGTGGGCCTACTACGAACTGGGCTGGGGCGGCTGGTGGTTCTGGGATCCGGTGGAAAACGCCAGCTTCATGCCGTGGCTGGTGGGCACCGCCCTGCTGCACTCCCAGGCCGTCACCGAAAAGCGCGGCAGCTTCCGCGGCTGGACCCTGCTGCTGGCCATCGCTACGTTCTCACTTTCGCTTTTAGGCGCATTCCTGGTTCGCTCTGGCGTGCTGACCAGCGTGCATGCCTTCGCTGCGGACCCGTCACGCGGCCTGTTCATCCTGGTGTTCCTGGGCATTGTCATTGGCGGCTCGCTAGTGCTGTATGTATTGCGTGCACCAAAGCTGGAAGGAGGTGCGCCATTCGCCGCGACTTCGCGTGAAACCCTGCTGCTGGCCAACAACCTGCTGCTGACCTCGGCCGCGGCCATGGTCCTGCTGGGAACGCTGTATCCCCTGCTGGCCGACGCGCTGGGCATGGGCAAGATTTCGGTGGGACCGCCCTATTTCGGCCTGCTGTTCCTGCTGTTGATGGCACCGCTGGTGCTGCTGCTGCCGTTTGGGCCACTGGCACGCTGGCAGCGTGACCAGCCTTCGCGGCTGTTCGGACTGTTGGTGCCGTGGTTGCTGGTTGCGCTGGTGCTTGGCGTGCTCGCCTATTTCATGGCGCCGCAAGGCCGCCTGAAGACTGCAGCGGGCGTGGCGGCGGCGGCTTGGGTCATGCTGGGAACCCTGCGCTTCGCGTGGTCGCGCTTCCAGCTCAAGGGCAGCCGTTTCACCGCGGAAATGCTGGGCATGAGCCTGGCCCATGCCGGCGTGGCGGTGTTCCTGGTGGGCGCACTGCTGGTGGAAGCGCTGAACGTGCAGCGCGAGGTGGCCATGCGCCCGGGCCAGGTACTGGAGGTGGGCGACTATGCGTTTCGCTACGAGGGCGTGGATCAGCTGCGCGGGCCCAACTACACCGCCGAGCGCGGCCACGTGCGGGTGTTGCGCAATCAGCGTGAACTGGTGCTGCTGCACCCGGAGAAGCGCAGGTACGCCAGCGGCGGGCAAGTGATGACCGAGGCTGCCATTCGGCCCGGGCCGTTCGGCGATGTCTTTGTCGCCATCGGTGATGCCCTGGGCGATGATGCGCGCGCCGTGCGCGTGCACATCAAACCCTTCGTGCGCTGGATCTGGTTCGGTGCCGGCCTGATGGCGCTGGGCGGTTTCGTCACCGCCGCTGACCGCCGCTTCCGTAGCAAACCCGAGGACCGTCGATGAACTCCCAAGCCCCGCCGCCGCGCAAGCCCTTCACCGGTGCGTTCGTCTTCGCCGGGGTGATGATTGCGCTGTTCTTCATTGGCCTGATGGCGCTGCTGCTGTATGGCGTGCAGCAGTCTGGAAAAGCCGGCCGCGATGCCCTGCCCTCGCCGCTGATCGGCAAAGCCGCGCCGGATTTCAAGCTGCCGTTGCTGTTCGAACCAGACCGGTACCTGAGCCTGGCGGACCTGCGCGGACAGCCGTTCGTGATGAACGTGTGGGGCAGCTGGTGCCCGGAGTGCCGGGTGGAGCACCCGGTGATTGCGCGCTTTGCCTACACCAAGCGCGTGCGCTTCGTCGGCTACAACCTGAAGGACGAGCGCGAGGACGCAATTCGCTGGCTGGAAAAATACGACAACCCGTACAGCGACGTGATCGCCGACATTGACGGCCGCACCGCGATCGACTGGGGCATCTACGGTGCACCTGAAACATTTCTGGTGGATGGAAAAGGCATCGTGCGTTGGAAGCACGTAGGCGCCATCACCGACGATATCGTCGATAAGGAACTCATCCCCGCGCTGGAAAAGGCAAAAGCAGGCCAGTGATCGCCAGACTTGCCGCCGCCGTGTTGTGCCTGGGCGCCGTGATCGCCGCCCTGAACGCGGCCGCACCCGCGCATGCTCAGGCCAATGACCCGACTCCGCTGCAGTTCACCGACACCGCGCAGGAGACCCGCTTCCGCGCCCTGGCCGCCGAGTTGCGCTGTGTGATGTGCCAGAACCAGTCACTCGCCGATTCCGACGCGCAGATCGCGCACGACCTGCGCCGCGAAGTGCTGGGGCTGATGAACCAGGGCAAGTCCAATCCGCAGATCAAGCAGTTCCTGGTCGAACGTTACGGTGAATTCGTGCTGTACCGGCCAGCGGTGTCAGGCGGCACCTGGCTGCTGTGGTTCGGTCCGCTGGTCCTGCTGCTGGCAGGCGCCTGGGTCATCTACTGGCTGCCGCGCAGGGCCGGCAGCCGTACACCGATCGACGGCGACGAAGGGCAGGAGTGGTGATGGCCGTGTTTGCATTGATCGCTACGCTGCTCACCCTGGCCACGCTGGGCGTGGTGCTGTGGCCACTGCTGCGTGAATCACGCGGCTTGGCGGTGGGCTGCGTCCTTGCGCTGGGCCTGGCCGTGCTTGCGCTTTACCGTGTGGTCGGCACGCCGGCTGGCATCGGCGTTGCCGCAAGCCCTGCGGCCCAGCCACCGATCAGCCTGGAAGCGGCCGTGGCGCAGCTGCGGGCGGAGCTGGAAAGCAACCCCAGGCAACCGCAGGGCTGGCAGCTGCTGGGAAAATCGCTGGCCGCGATGGGGGATTTTCCCGGTGCACGTGACGCGTTTGCCAAGGCGCTGGCGCTCAGCCCGGATGATCCCGACTTCCTGGTCGAGGCAGCGCAGGCTCGCCTCTATGCGGCCAAGGACCGCAAACTCGACGCGGAAGCGGTCAGTCAATTGCAGCGTGCGCTGTCCCTGCAGCCGGACCACCAGCGTGGACGCTGGCTGCTGGGTATGTCGCAACGCCAGGAGGGCCAAGCGGCGGAAGCGGCCGCCACGTGGGAACCGCTGCTTTCCAAAGTGGACCCTGCCACCGCTGCGTCGCTGCGCGTCCAGATCAATGCGGCACGGCGCGATGGGGGCTTGCCGGAACTCGCGGAACCCGCTGCGCCTGCGGCCGGCCACAGTCTGGCCGTCAGGGTGTCGCTGGACCCGGTTTTCGCCGCGCGGGCGCGCCTGCGCGGGGATGCCAGCGTATTCGTGATTGCGCGCAGGCCAGGCGGCCCACCGATGCCCATTGCAGTGCAAAAACACGCGCTGCAGGACCTGCCGCTGGCCGTGACTCTCAGCGACCAGGACAGCCCCATGCCCACGCAGCGGCTGTCGGAGCTGCAGGAGGTGGAAGTCTTCGCGCGTATTTCCGACAGCGGCAATGCGATCCGGCAGGAGGGCGATCTGGATTCCGCCGCCTTACTGGTAAAGCTGCCGGCCAGCGGGCCCGTTGAATTGATCCTGGGACAGCCGCAGGACTGAGCAAGGCATGGCGTCTAGAATCCTCCCATGACCGAGTTCATCCCGCCCGGCACCCGCTTCCATCCTCTCCCCTCACCCTTCGCCATGAAGCGCGGCGGCGAGCTGCAGGGGGCGCGCATGGCGTTCGAGACATGGGGCCAGCTCAATGCATCGGGTGACAACGCTATCCTCATCCTCACCGGCCTTTCGCCGGATGCGCATGCAGCCAGAAGCGCGGACAACGCCGAGCCGGGCTGGTGGGAAGCCATGCTGGGGCCGGGCCGCTACATCGATACCCATCGCTGGTTTGTGGTCTGCGTAAATACCCTGGGCAGCTGCAAGGGTTCCACCGGTCCTGCCTCCATAGACCCGGCTAGCGGCGAACCCTACCGCCTGGATTTCCCGCAACTTTCCATCGAAGACGCCGCGGATGCCGCACATGAAGTCATCCGTGCGCTGGGTATCGAATCCCTGGCCTGCGTAATCGGCAATTCGATGGGCGGCATGACCTCCCTGGCCTTTCTGCTCAGGCACCCGGGCGCGGCGCGCACCCATATCAATATCTCGGGCAGCGCCCAGGCGCTGCCGTTTTCCATTGCGATACGCTCGCTGCAGCGTGAAGCCATCCGCCTGGACCCGAACTGGAACAATGGCGTGTACGACGATGCCACGTATCCCGAATCGGGCATGCGCATGGCGCGCAAGCTGGGCGTGATTACGTACCGCTCCGCGCTGGAATGGGATGGTCGCTTCGGCCGGGTGCGGCTTGATCAACAATCCCAGGATCCGGACCAGCCTGACGAGGAACCCTTCGGGCTTGAATTCCAGGTGGAAAGCTATCTGGAGGGACACGCACGGCGTTTCGTGCGGCGCTTTGATCCGAATTGCTACCTGTATCTCAGCCGCTCGATGGACTGGTTCGACCTGGCAGAGTTGGCCGGCGGCGACGTACTGACCGGCCTGGCGCGGATCAAGGTGGAGAAGGCGCTGGCTATCGGTGCGACCACCGACATCCTGTTCCCGCTGCAGCAGCAGCAACAGATCGCAGATGGCCTGCGAGCCGGCGGCGCCGACGCGCAGTTCCTGCCGCTGGACTCACCCCAAGGCCACGATGCGTTCCTGGTGGACATCGAACGCTTCGGGCCAGCCGTGGCGGGATTCCTCGCCGACATCTGATCCAAGCCAGGAGCGCCGCATGGGCGCTCCGGCGGCTGGCGTGGGGACGGGTTAAACTGCGCCCACCCCACTTGGGATCCCGCAAATGACCAGCCTCGACTTCCCGGGCCACGACAAACTGATTGCCTCGCTGGACGCCGCCGTCGTACTTGGCGATGACCGCGCGGTCACCGATGCACTGCGCAAGACCCTGTGTGAAATGATCTGCGATGAGGGAGTCGCCCTTCCCGCCTGCGTGCTGCAACCAATCGCCGACCACTATGCGCGTCGTGAGCTGTACACCAGCCCTGAGCATGGTTACAGCCTGATCGCGATGACCTGGGGGCCGGGCCAGGGCACCAAGATCCATGACCACTCCGGCATGTGGTGCGTGGAGGGGGTGTGGAAGGGGCGACTGGAAATTACCCAGTACGAACTGGCCGAGCGCGATGAGATGCGCTACCGCTTCATCCCGGCCGGCACCATCGAAGCGGGCACTGGCTCTGCGGGCAGCCTGATTCCACCGCACGAATACCACACCATCCGCAACCCCAGCGACAGCGCGGTTGCAGTCTCGCTGCACGTATACCAGGGCACCATGGTCAGCTGCGGCGTGTTCTCACCCGATGATGTTGACGACCAGTGGCAACGCCGCGGCGAGCGCATGCTGGGCACGGATGAGATGGTGCCCGGCTGAGGCCAATCGACGGCGATTTCCCGCATGCCGGCGGGTTCAGCGGCGCAGGCAAACTGGCGACTTTTCCAGCTAGTGCAGCTCAATCAATGCCTAACGCACGATTCCTGCTCACCAGAACGCCGCGTACAGCGCCACCAGCACAGCCACCACGGCCACCGCTCCCGCGTTGAACCCGCGTGATGTGCCGAAACCCACGTCATCGGTGCGGATGAAATCCTTGCCCGGTGCCGGTTTGGTCAGCAGCGAGACCCCCACGCCCAGCGCGATCGCGAGCAGGAACACGATGCCGACCCGGTGGATGAAAGGAAGCTCGGGCAGGAGTGCGCCGATGATGATGGACAGCACGAACGAACCACCGGCCGCGGCCAGGGCGCCGGCTTCGTTGGCGCGCTTCCACAGCAAGCCCATCAGGAAAATCGCGACGATGCCCGGAGTGAAGTAGCCGGTGTAGTTCTGGATCGCCTGGAATGCCTGGTCGAAGCTCCCCAGCAGCGGGCGCGCCAGCAGCACCGCGGCCAGCATCGCGACGCCAGCGACCACCCGCCCGCTCCGCACCAGCTCGGCCTGGCTGCGTTCGCTGCCGAATCGGGCGTAGAGATCCAAGGTGAAAATGGTGGAGATGGAGTTGATCATGGATGCCAGCGACGACACCACTGCGGCGATTAGACCAGCAAACACGATGCCCAGCACGCCTGTGGGCAACAGCGACATCATGGATGGGTAGGCCTCGTCCGCCCGCGAAAGATTGGGCTGAAGCACGACCGCTGCAATGCCGGGAAGCACGACAATCACCGGCATCAGTATCTTCAGGCCTGCTGCGAACAACACGCCTTTTTGCGCTTCGGCAATATTCTTGGCAGCCAGTGCACGCTGGATGATGTACTGGTTGAAGCCCCAGTAGCTGAAGTGCATGACCCACAGGCCGCCCAGCAGTACGCCAAGGCCGGGCAGCTCCTTGTAGGACGGATTGTCGGGGGACAGGATCATCCGGAAGTGTTCCGGCGCTTCGGTTTGCAGCCGCTCCAGTCCGGCGATCCAACCCGCGCCCTCACCGATCTGGGTCACCAACTCAGAGGAGGCGGCGAAGTTGAACGTCACGTTCGCATCCGGGTTCTGCACCATGAACGCGTCACCGATCTCGGTGAAAGCCGCAGTCAACGAAGCAGCAGCGAACACCGTCACGCCACCTGACACCGTCGTCGGCGCCGGAGCAGCAACCGTCGTCGGGGTCGGCGATGCCGAGCCGGGGTCGTCCGACCCGCACGCAGCACCGAAGAAACCCAGCAGGCCAACCGCAGACATCGAAAGTCGAAGACACTGACGCATCGCTGGACACGATAGTCATTCCAAAACTAACCGAGCGTCATTGGCTGACGCTCTCGGCGCGCTCGGCGATTGCACGGAGACCGATCTCCATGTTTGCCCTCAGCTTCCGGGCGCGGGCGTCGATCACCATTGGCGCGCTGTCGGGGTCGACGAGGAT
>JAJAZJ010000336.1 GCA_026785795.1 Pseudoxanthomonas sp. | reverse complement strand
GACTCCAGCTTCCGCGCGCCCATGGCCATCGCGGTGATCGGCGGCCTGATCACCTCCACCCAGCTCAGCCTGGTAGTGATCGCGGCGGCGTTCACGGTGGTCGAAGACCTGGGCAAGTGGGCCGCCCAGCGTTTCCACAAGAAGCCGCAGGCTACGGCGACGTAGAACGCCACTGCCACCACGCGCAGGATCAGCGCCCAGGCTGCAGCGCCAGCCTGGGCTTGTCTATTTTTTGCGGCTGCACTATCGCGACCCGGGTGATGCCCTCGCGCCGGCACGCGCGCCTCACTTCAGCCATCAGGCGGGTGCGGGTGGCATAGACCTGGGTGAAGTTGGCCTGGCCGGTCAGTTCGCCGGCTTCGCGCTGGCTGATCAGTTTCGGGGCCGCGCAATCAACCAGCAGATACGCCTCCGGGGGCGTGGCGGTCGCGGGGCCGGCTGCGAATGCGCTGGTGGCCGCAGCCAGCAGCAGGGTGGAAGCCAGTGCGATGTTCAGGGTTTGGCGGTTCATGGCGATCTCCTTGCGCGCCGGTCATTCCGGCAGGGTCAGCGTCGCGCCTTGGCCGTCGCAGGGCTTGAGGAAGCCGATGGGAGGATCGCGGGGAATGAGGAAGTTGCTTGGGGAATGCTTAGGCCTCACCATCTGCCGCACTCCGGGTCCATAGGATATCCCTGTGAGTGATACCGCCCTGCCCATGTCGCCCTCCGACCGTCCTTCCCTGGTCTTCGATGCGTTCGTGATCGATTTCATCGGCAGGCGCCTGTTGCGCGAAGGGCAGCCGCTGGCCCTGGAACCGAAAGCTTTTTCCGTGCTGGCACTCCTGGCGCGCGCGCCGGGGCAGGCGTTCACGCGCGATGAGATTCTGGATGCGGTCTGGGGCCACCGCCATGTCACTCCAGGTGTGCTCAATCGCGTCATGACGATGCTGCGCCATGCGCTGGGCGAAGGGGCCCAAGCACCGCGATACCTGCACACCCTGCACGGCGTGGGCTACCGCTTCGACCTACCCACGTCGGTCATCGAACCCGACTCGACGCAGGCTGGGACCACCGCTAATAGCCCGGCTTCTGTCGAGCGCCGGGTATCACCTGCACCCGCCAGGGCGCGCGTTTCCACGGGTCGGCGCTGGGGATCGGGCGGCGCGGCCGTGCTGGCTGTATTGGGCCTGTTTGCAGTCTGGTGGTGGCGAAGCCCGGTCCCAGTGCCGGTGCCTGCAGGCGTGCCGACCCTGATCGCACAGACCACGCCAACGCTCATCGTGATGCCTTTGAAACCGATTGGCGGGGGAGCCGCCGATCACGATATCGCCGCAGGATTGAGCGACGAGCTGATCAGCGCCCTGGCCCACATCGAAGGTCTGCGCGTGATTGCCCGGGAATCCACAGCGCTGGCAACTTCGCAACCCTCCGATATAGCCACGTTGGTGCCAAGCCTGGGCATCAGCCATGCCCTGGAAGGCAGCCTGCGCCAGTCCGGCGAGCAGCTGCGCATCCACCTGCGTTTGAATGACGCACGCACCGGGCGCACCCTGTGGGCACAGGATTACGATCGCAATGCGAACGACATTCTCGCCCTGCAGCGGGAAGTAGCGCGGGGCGTGGCGACCGCGCTGGCCTTGAAACTCGGTTTGGCGCCCGCGCCCGCTCACAAGGGCGGCGATGCCGCCTTCCTGCGGCGCTACTTCGCTGCGCAGGAGCTGATGAAAACCCCCTCCAGTGGGTCGGGTGATGCAATCGAGCGCGCGGAAACGGAGTTTCGCCAGCTCGTGCGGCTTCGCCCGGACGATGCCCGCGCCCATGCCGGCCTGTCGGCGGCGCTGGAGCTGCGCGCATTCAACCGGCCGCCCCTGGCGGAAGGCCTGCGGGAGGAAGCGGCGCAGGAGGCAGCGCTCGCCCAGCGCCGGGATCCTTCCCTGGCCGAGCCCTATCGGGTGCAGGCCGGTGCCGCTTGCCGCAGCAATCGCTGGAACGACTGCCTGCGGCTGTACCAGCAGGCCATTGACGCGTCCCCGGGCGACTCGCGGCCATATTTCCAGAGCGCAATGGCGCTGGCGTCGCTGGGCTATATAGATCGCGCCGAAGAAGCGATGCGTCGCAACATGGAGCGTGACCCGATCAATCCGACCTGGCGTTTCGGCTATGGGCGCCTGCTGGATACCCTGGGCCGCCATGACCTTGCACAGGTGCAGCTGGAGCGCGCGCACCCTTTCAGTCCTTACGCGCGCTGGTTCAACGCTGCCTGGCGTCGCGACTACGAAATGGCGACGCGCGTGGCTGAAAGCCTGGGAGTGCGTGCCGATTCAACAGGCTACGAGCGTGTGTTCAAGCCTGCGTATGTGGCCGCGTCACGCGCGCTGCTGGATCCGTCGCTATGGCCGCAGGCAGAAGCAGCCATGCGCAACAGCGAGCGTGAAAGTGGCTTGATGAATTTCCTGCGCGTGCTGTCGCCGCAGGCCCCGGCGCAAGCCCCGGCCTTGATCGCCGGCCTGGACCAGGTGCGGGAGCGTTCCTATTCCAGCTGGGACCTGCTGCTGTGGACGAAGG
>JAJAZJ010000335.1 GCA_026785795.1 Pseudoxanthomonas sp. | reverse complement strand
ACCAGCCAGATCGTGCGCCAGGCGCTGTCCTGGGAACAGATGCGGCCGCTGTACCTGGAGGTCTACAGGAAGACCTTCACCGCAGAGGAAGTGCGGGGCATCACCCGCTTCTACCAGAGCCGCGCGGGCCAGTCGCTGCTGGACAAGACCCCGGCGCTGACCCAGAACCTGATGCAGGCGATGGAGCAGAAGATGATCCCGATGCTGGAGCAGCTGCAGGGAGAACTGCAGACGGTGGCTGAGGAAAAAGCCAAGGCCGCGCCAGCAAAGAAGAAGAAGTCGCAGTAGCAGCTGTTGTAGGAGCTGCGCAAGCTGCGACCGGGAAGTCGCTTGGGTCCGAGAGGCAGGGGGGGCCCTGCTGTAAGGGGGCGCAGCTTGCGCAGCTCCTACCGCAACAGCTCGCAATCTTCGGGCAATGACCAATCAATAGCGGTTTGCCCGCGCTGCACCAGGTACTGGTTGGCCGCGGAAAAGTGGCCGCAGCCCAGGAACCCCCGATGCGCCGACAGCGGCGAGGGATGCGGCGCGCGCAGCACGCGGTGGCGTCTTGCGTCGATGATCTTTCCCTTGGCCTGCGCATAGCTGCCCCAGAGCATGAACACCAGCCCCTCGCGCTGCGTGGCCAGGGTTTCGATGACGTGGTCGGTGAAACCTTCCCAGCCCTTGCGCTGGTGTGCGCCGGGCCTGCCTTCCTCCACGGTCAACACCGAATTGATCAACAGCACGCCCTGCCGCGCCCACGGCAGCAGGCAGCCGTGGTTGGGCCGCGCAAGGCCAAGGTCATGCTCGATTTCCTTGAAGATGTTGACCAGCGAAGGCGGTACTGGCACCCCGGGCAGCACCGAGAAACAAAGCCCGTGCGCCTGCCCTGCGCCGTGGTACGGGTCCTGCCCCACGATTACCAACTTCACCGCGTCGAACGGCGTGGCGTCGAACGCGGCGAAGATCTGCGGACCGGGCGGGAATATCCGCGCGCCGGCCTGTTTGCGCTGGCGCAGGAAGTCCGCCAGCGCGCGCATGTCCTCGCGCACCAGCCAGTCGCCCACGCGCGATTTCCACGACGGCTCGAGCCTGATCTGCGGCTCGGCCGGCTCAAGTGGATGCTGCGATGACAAGACCGTTGGAACGCCTGCGCTCACGACGCGGCGCGGGCCTCTTCCATGCCGGAGACGCGCAGCTGGAACAGCACCTTGGTCACCAGCAGCCGCTCTTCGATCGGCTTGAGCACCAGGTCGTTGGCCCCGGCCTGGAGCAGTGCGGACTGGTTATCGCGGTTGTCGTCGCCGGTCATGACCAGGATCGGCAGGCGCCGTTTGCCGTAGGCGAAGTCGACGCGGATGCGCTGGACCACGTCGCGGCCGCTGAGCTCGCCCTTCAGGGTCACGTCGGTCAGCACGATATCGAAGCGATGCGTGGACAGGCCCAGGGATTCGGCGGTGAGCAGGGCAAAGGCGTCCTCGGCGCGGATCACGTGGATCACCTTCAGGTCGTGGCGCTCCAGCATGCGCTTGGTGGTTTCGGCCACCACCCGACTGTCCTCGATATACAGCACCGTGGCCCCAGCCACCGGCTGCGGCTGGACGTAGCCGCGGATGAACGCGGCCAGCGCCTCGTGGCCCAGTGACTTGTCGAAGTAGTCGGTCACGTATTCGGTGAAACGGCGTTCCACCAGGTGCTGCTGCGCGTCACCGGAGACCACGATCACCGGAACGTAGGCCTGGCCCGCGGCTTCGCGCACGCTGCGCGCGATCTCCAGGCCGTCGCCGTCCGGCAGCGCCAGCGAGGTAGTGACCAGGTGCACCGCGCCAGCCTGCAGCGCGACGCGCGCTTCGGCGATGCTGGCGCAACCGATCACCTCCACGCCCGGCAGCTCGCGATTGAGTACGTCGGCAATCATCTTGCGGACCATCTTCGAACCGTCGACCACCATCACCCGTGGCGCGTCGCTGATCAGGTGGCGGAGTTGCTGCGACGACATGCTCATGTTTCCGTGGGGCGGGTTTGGCGCAGGAAATGCCCGGTGACCAGCCAGGCACCAAGCCAGCCGATCACCGTGGACGCGAACAGGAAGCCTGCACCACGCGCCGCGTCGAGTCCACCCAGCGTAAAGCTGCTGCCGTAGCTGCTGGCCAGCGCCTGCAGCGGTTCGCGCAGCGCGTGGGCAGAGCCCAGCAGCAGGCCTAGCGCAAGCAGCCCGGCGGCCAGGCCGTACCAGGCGCCCAGGTAGATAAAGGGCCGACGGATGAAACCATCGGTGGCGCCCAGCAGCTGCAGCACGCCGATTTCTTCCCGGCGTGACTGGATGTCCAGGCGCACGGTGTTGCCCACCACCAGCAGCGCGCCCAGCCCGAACAGCACCGCCAGCACCCAGGCCAGGCGCTGGCCAAAGCCCAGCCAGCCCTGCAGGCGCGCACGCCAGGCCTCATCGTGCTGGACCAGTCCGGTTTCCGGAAGGCCCTGCAGCGCATCGACCAGGGTGGGCGCATCTTCGCGCGGGGTCACTATCAACAGGCTCGGCAGCGGATTTTCCTGCAGCGCACCGAGTGCATCGCCCAGGCCGCTGCGCGCACGGAATTCGGCCAGGCCCTCCTCAGGCGTACGCACCACCACCGCGGCGACGTCAGCGCGGCTGCGCAGCTCCGCGGCGATGACCTGGGCGCGCGCAAGCTCGATATCGGGCTTGAGGAACAGGTCGATCTCGCGCGATTGCTCCACGCTGCCGGCGAAATGCTGCAGGTTGCCCAGAGCCAGGGCCAGCCCCAGCGGCAGGGCCAATGCCACCGCCATCACTCCAATGGTCAGCAGCGTGGCCCAGGGCCGGCGCAGCGCCCGACCCAGGCTGGCGACCACACTGTATAGATGCTGGTCCAGCCAGATGCCCACGCCCGTGCGCGGGCCGGCCGCCACCGTGTTGGTGGGTGGCTGCGCGCTCATTCGGCCAGGTCCGCGGGCGAGATGTCGTCCATCAGCCGGCCGTGGTCCAGGATCAGTACGCGCTTCTTCATGCGCTTGATCAGGGCCAGGTCGTGGCTGACCACCAGCACGCTGGTACCGCGCTCGGGCATGGACGCGAACAGCGACATGATTTCAGCAGCCAGGGTCGGATCGAGGTTGCCGGTGGGTTCATCGGCCACCAACAGCCTGGGTTCGCTGACGATCGCGCGCGCAATGCCGACGCGCTGTTGCTCGCCGGCCGAGAGCTGCGAGGGCAGCGCCTGCTCGCGGTGTCCCAGGCCCAGGCGCGCCAGCACTTCACGCACGCGCTTGCCGATATCGGCGCGCCGGTCGCCGCGCAGGATCAGCGGCAGGGCGACGTTCTCGGCCACGCTGCGCTCGGCCAGCAGACGGTGGTCCTGGTAGACCGCACCGACGTCGCGACGATGCAGCGGGACCTTGCCGCCGCGCACCTTCAGCAGGTTCCTGCCCGCGAACACCACCGCGCCTCGACTGGGCCGCTCGCTGAGGTGGATCAGTTTGAGCAGGGTGCTCTTGCCCGCCCCGGAGTGGCCGGTGACGAACAGCATCTCGCCCTGCTCCACCTCGAAACTCACGTCAGCCAGGGCCTCGTGGCCACCCGGATACTGCTTGCTGACGTTTTCGAACCGAAGCACGCTCATGTGGGGATTATGCCGTCTTTTTTTTCTTCTCCCACCGGGAGAAGGAACAGCATCACGACCCCGACACCATCGACTTCAGCTTGCGCCCAAGCCGGGTGAGGAACGAGGAATTGTCCACCGGCGCGACCTTGGCCGACGCGGATTGCGCACCGTTGCCGGACTGGGCGGGCGCAGCCACCGCGTCCGCGCCCTCCACCGGCATGCCGTTGCGGCGGCGCCTGCGCTTGCGCGGTGGGCGGGTATCAGCAGGGGCATCCACCGCTGTTGGCGCCGTACTGGATGCGGCCACGACGATAGCCGCCACGGCGACCGGCACCACGACCTCCTTGCGCGGTGGCCGCGGCGCAAGCGGCTTGCCGGCACCGGAATGCGAACGACCCGCGCCTGCCGGGCCACGACCGGGGCCGGCGCCGCCGCTGCGGCCGCCTCGACGCTGCTCCTCGGCGGCGCGCTGCTCGCGGGCCTCCTTGAAGATCGCGCCGATGCTTTCGCCCTCGTCCTCGTCCACTTCGGCACCGGCCTCGGGCAGGGCCCGCGGCGCACGCGGCAGCGCTACCAGCAATTCGGCGGTTACCGGTTCCACCGGCAGCTTCTGCTCGATGAAGGCCTCGATATCAGGCAGGCTCTGCGCATAGATCTCGCAGGCGAAGCTGATCGCGTCACCCTCGGCGCCCAGGCGCGCGGTGCGGCCGATGCGGTGCACGTAGTCCTCGGCGTCGAACGGCAGGTCGTAGTTGTAGACGTGCGAGACCCCGTCGATATGCAGGCCGCGCGCGGCCACGTCAGTGGCGACCAGGATTTCCAGCTGGCCTTTCTGGAAACGGGCCAGCAGCGATTCGCGTTTCTTCTGCGGCACGTCGCCGGACAGCACGCCCACGCGATAGCCGGCGCGCTCCAGCGAACGCGCCACCCGCTCCACCCAGGCCTTGGTGTTGACGAAGATCATGGTGCGCGCGCCTTCACTGCGCGAAAGCAGGCCGATCAGCAGGGGAACCTTTTCCTCGTTGGCCGGGAAATAGACCTTCTGGCGCACCTTCGCTGCGGTGATGAATTCGGTTTCGACCACCAGCTTCTGCGGCTCGTTCATGTGCTCGTAGGCCAGCTCCAGCACGCGGTGGCTGAGGGTGGCCGAGAACAGCAGGGTCTGGCGGGTGGTGCGCTCGGGCATCTTGCGCAGCAGGAAACGGATGTCCTTGATGAAGCCCAGGTCGAACATGCGGTCGGCTTCGTCCAGCACGCAGATCTCGCAGGCGTGCAGCGACACGACCTTGCTTTGCTTCACGTAGTCGATCAGACGGCCGGGAGTGGCGATGATCACGTCCACACCCTGCTGCAGCAGTTCGCGTTGCTTGTCGTAATCCACGCCGCCGTAGACCAGCGCGAAGCGCAGGCCGAGGTCGGCGCCGAACTTCACCGCATCCTTGTGGATCTGGATGGCCAGTTCACGGGTCGGTGCCAGGATCAGCGCACGCGGATCTTCCGGCTTGCGGTCGGCCAGCGCGGGCCGGGTCATCAGCCGGTTCATCACCGTGACCAGGAAGGCCAGGGTCTTGCCGGTGCCGGTATGGGCCTGGCCGGCAACGTCGCCGCCGGGCAGCGCCACCGGCAGGGTCAGCGCCTGGATCGGGGTGCAGCGGGTGAACCCCGCGGCCTCCAGCCCGGCCAGCAATGCCGGCTGCAGGTCAAAGGAGGAAAAGGTGATGTCGGTTAGCGGTTTGTCGCTCATGCGTTCTTCTTGATAGGGATGGCTGCGCGCACGTTGCGCTGGGTCGATGCGCTTGCATCGTCGTCACCGGCGTCGCACACTGTGCTCCACGCCGGCTGTGCGCGACGCGGTCAGGAAAACCCCGCGTCGGGGCAGCCCTTGCAATCAGTCGCTCAACGACCCAGTTTACAGCAATGCGACAGCCATTCCGGCTGCGCCGTCCGCGGAACCCGCAGGAGACCCAAAAGTGAGCGATCAGGTAACCCACGTCGGCGACGCCGATTTCGATACGGCCGTGCTGCAGTCCAGGGAACCGGTACTGGTGGATTTCTGGGCAGAATGGTGTGGTCCCTGCAAGATGATCGCCCCGGTGCTGGATGAGCTGGCCCAGGCTTATGCGGGCCGCCTGAAGGTGGTCAAGCTCAACGTGGACCAGAACCGCGCGACCGCCATCAAGTACCACGTGCGCAACATCCCGCTGCTGCTGCTGTTCAAGGACGGCCAGGTCCAGGCCACCCAGGTGGGCGCGGTGGGCAAGGGCCAGCTGACCCAGATGATCGAAAAAGGCATCGGCTCGGCCGCCTCGGCTGCCTGACCCACGCAACGCCCCGGGGGAACTGCACGAGCGCCCCATGGGCGCGAGCGCCTGCATCGCAATCCGCTAAAGCTCGCGCCTGCGTACCCTCAGGGCATAAAGGGCGCTGTTTTCGCATGAAGCTGAACAGGTTTTCCGGCGCGGCGCTTGCCGCCGCCGCTCCACGGTGCTAGTTTCAACCCCAATCCGGCGCGGGGTCTGCGCCGCACCCTTCTGACGGCATCTACTCCAGGCGCCCACTCTCCCACCCGTACCGCCCGCATTCGCCGGCGCTCGCACCCATAGCGAGGAATCGCACCTTTGTCTGACACCACCCCTGAAGCCGGCGACGCCGGCGCTCCTGCCGAGAAACGCGCGCGCAAGCCGCGTGCCGCCAAGGCAACCACCGAATCCCCTTCTGCTTCCGGCAACGCCGTGCCGCCGCGGTCCGATGCGCAACCGCCCGCACCCGCACCTGCGCAGCCTGCGCTGTCCCAGCCGCAGTCCCAGGGCGACGGCGATGCATACGACCGTGGCCAGCCATCCACGCAGGGCAACCCGCAGGGTGGCCAGGCGCAGGACGGCGGCGAGCCGCGCGACAGCAATCGCTTCCAGAACGGTGGCGGTGCCAACAACCGTCGCGAACGTTTCCGCAACCGCCGCGACCGTGAGCAGCGCCCACGCAACGACGGCATGCCCGCCGACACCGGCGCCAACGAACCCTTCGTCTCGCGCGGCCCGGCGCCCGGCGTGCCGGAAGGTTTCCCGCAGTATTCGTTGAGCGACCTCAAGCGCATGCCCGCGCAGAAGCTGCTGGACATCGCCGAGCAGCTGAGCATCCACGAGGGCGTGGCCCGCGCACGCAAGCAGGACGTGATCTTCGCCCTGCTGAAAGTGCTGACCCGCCACGGTGAGGGCGTTGCCGCCGACGGCGTGCTGGAAATCCTGCCGGACGGCTTCGGCTTCCTGCGCGCGGCCGAAGCCAGCTACCTGGCCGGCCCGGACGACACCTATATCTCGCCCAGCCAGATCCGCCGCTTCAACCTGCGCACCGGCGACCACCTGAGTGGCCGCATTCGTTTCCCCAAGGACGGCGAACGCTATTTCGCGCTGTCGGTGGTGGACACCATCAACGGCGAGCCGATCGAGGCCAGCAAGGGCAAGGTGCTGTTCGAGAACCTGACCGCGCTGTTCCCGCGGCGCCGCTTCACCCTGGAGCGCGGCAACGGCTCCAGCGAAGACATTTCCGGCCGGATCATGGACCTGATGGCGCCGCAGGGCAAAGGCCAGCGTGCTCTGATCGTGTCGCCGCCCAAGGCCGGCAAGACCATGCTCATGCAGCAGATCGCCACCGCCATCACCACCAACCATCCCGACGTGCACATGATCGTGCTGCTGATCGACGAGCGTCCGGAAGAAGTGACCGAAATGCAGCGCACGGTGCGCGGTGAAGTCATCAGCTCCACCTTCGACGAACCGGCCGCGCGCCACGTGCAGGTCGCCGAAATGGTGATCGAGCGCGCCAAGCGCCTGGTCGAGCACAAGCGCGACGTGGTGATCCTGCTGGACTCCATCACCCGCCTGGCCCGCGCCTACAACAACGTGGTGCCCAGCTCCGGCAAGGTGCTCAGCGGCGGCGTGGACGCCAACGCGCTGCACCGCCCGAAGCGATTCTTCGGCGCTGCGCGCAACGTGGAGGAAGGCGGCTCGCTGACCATCATTGCGACGGCTCTGGTAGAGACGGGCAGCAAGATGGACGAGGTGATCTACGAGGAGTTCAAGGGCACCGGTAACAGCGAAGTGCATTTGAACCGCCGCATCGCCGAGAAGCGCGTGTACCCGGCCATCGACATCAACCGCTCCGGCACCCGCCGCGAGGACCTGCTGATCGAGCCGGAGCTGCTGCAGAAGATCTGGATCCTGCGCAAGCTGCTGCACCCGATGGACGAAATCACGGCGATGGAGTTCCTGCTGGACAAGATGAAGAACACCAAGTCCAACGACGAGTTCTTCAGCTCGATGAAGCGCTGAGTTCTGCTGCTGATCCAAACAAAAACGCCCCGCTATGCGGGGCGTTTTCTTTGTGGTGTGCTGCTGGCTTCAGCCTTGCTCGCCCAAGGGCGTCAACAGGCGCAATCCGCCATTGCCTACCAGATGCACGCCACCTTCGGACAGGGCTTCCACTGAGTCGTTTTGCAGTTCCTTCTCAGCCCACGGGTAGCGCTGCCTCGGGCCGGGAACATAGGCCTGCCATTGCCCGTACTTGGGAGCCTTGGTCGACAACATGAAGTCCACCGGCACACGAACTGTCCAATACGGGTCATCTGCTTGTTCACCCGCAACAGGCGGGATGAATTGCCATTTCCTGGCCTGCTGCACGGCGGCCCTGCCCAGTACGGTCCGCCACTGCTCCATTTCAGCAGAGCCTGCCACCATACGCAGGTTGACCTGCTCGGCAACGACATCCTCGACACTTCCGTCACGGCCTACCTTGACGACCACGTAGGCGGTGCCAGCAGCTCCGCTCCTGGCAGCCGCCTCGGGGTACCGCGGAGGGGGCAAGGATTTGCTTGTGATCTCGTGCCCGTCTTCGACCTCAAGCGGATCAAAGCTGGCTGCCTGCACACGAATATTGTAGGTGTCTCCGTCGACCTTCTTGGCCACCACGCGCAGACTCATCTTGTTGCGCACCCCAACCGCCTTGCCCCCGACCAGCACTGGATCGAACTTCCATTCGTCGACGTTCTGCTGGATAAAACCGAGCAGGCCCTCGGGGATTTTTTCGGCTTCGTCTATCGCATAGGTGAGCACACTGCTATCGGGCGACACTTCAATCGTTCCGGTCACCCGCATGCTGGACTCGACCTGCTTGCGGACTGCGCCCGGTCCCGCAGCTGATGCTGCAAACGAAAACAGCGCCAGCATGGCTGCCAATAGCCAACGATGCTTCATTTCGTTTTCCTTCATGATGGATTCCAGACCCTAGTCTAGTCACTAAACGCGCCAGATTTCCAAGCCGGCGTGGTTGTCGACGCCGTGGCCGCGACGCTGGATCTCGCGCGCAAGCTCCGGATGCGCTGCGGCGCGATTGGCGACCCGGAAGAACGTCGCCTGGGCGTCGTAGCGATCAAGTCGCCTGGGCGTCGTAGCGATCAAGTAGCGCGGGCACAGCCCCGGTTTCATGCGATGGGCCGTCATCAATCGTCGGCCGGACCTGCTTCTTCTGCCTGGTCAGGCGCCGCAGCACCGGGCTGAACAGCCGCGAATGCCGCACCAGGGTGCCTCACCAGATCGGGGCATGGCTGGCCAGCAGCAGCGGCATCCCGATCCACCAGCCAAACCCCCACCAGGCTGCGGCCACCGCTGCCCGCGAAGCCAGCAGCAGCCAGGCCCAGGCGTGCGGATGGCGCGGGCTGCGATGCAGTGTTTCCGGATCGCACATCCCGCAGTCATGCCATGCAGCGTAAAATAGGCTCACCCCCTGAAAGCTGGCCCCTGCCGATGTCACTCGACCCCATTCTGCGTTCGCGCATCGAAACCCTGCTGCAGTCCAACCGCGTGGTGCTGTTCATGAAAGGCCAGCCCTCGATGCCGCAGTGCGGCTTCTCGGCCAAGGCGATCGGCGTGCTGTCGACGCTTGGCGTGGATTTCACCCACGTCAACGTGCTGGCCGACCAGGACATCCGCGAAGGCATCAAGGCCTATGGCGATTGGCCCACCATCCCGCAGCTGTATATCGACGGCGAACTGGTTGGCGGCAGCGACATCATCGAGCAGATGAGCAACTCGGGAGAGCTCGCATCACTGCTGGGCGTAGCCGCGCCAGACCGCACCCCACCGAAGATCACCATCACCCCGGGCGCCGCTGAAATGCTGTCCAAGGCCGCGGCCGATGCGGCCCCCGGCAGTGCCCTGGCGCTGTCCATCGACGCCCAGTTCCAGCCCAATTTCCAGCTGGCCCCGTTCGATGCCAACGCCATCGCCGCCGAGTCCGCGGGCGTGCGCATCCAGTTCGACCTGGCCAGCATCCGCCGCGCCGACGGTATCACCATCGACTGGGTGGAAGACGTGCGCGGCAAGGGCCTGGCCATCGACAACCCCAATGCACCCAAGCCGGTGCAGGCGCTGTCGCCGGCCGAGGCCGATGCCAAGGTTCGTGCCAGTGAAGTGTTGCTGGTCGATGT